>NZ_CAUQPN010000003.1:0-239467 GCF_963520105.1 uncultured Abiotrophia sp. | reverse complement strand
GGGTTCTTGCCGTCATTTTTGGGGTCCTCATTTTTCGAAACGGTGTTGGTTTCACCAAATTTTCCTTGGACCTATTAGCTGTTTACTTTTTAGTCGATGGACTAGGAAGCTTTCTTCTGCGCTTTATGTTGCGTCGCAAGTCTATTTCCTATAGCCATTCCATTTGGTTAATTTTTCTTTCGGTTAGTTTGAGTTGGTTGAATCGATTGACCAATTTACCCGTTGATTTGATTGTAATTTGTTTAGGAGCTTACCAGTTGGGAACAGCTCTGATTTATGCCATTACATTTTGGCTTTACAAGGCCAATCGTGTAAAAGGAGGCTGGTTCTATTTATTGGATGCTCTTTTGAACGGGGGGATTGGTATAGCAAGCGTCTTGGGACCTAGTTCAGATGGGCACTTTCAATTTATCATCTTGGGGACTTATCTGGTCTTGTTGGGGATTTCTAATATTCGAGATGGTATTTTATTTGATAAAGACCAACAAGGCCAGGAGTTAAAACGTCGCTTTCGTATTAGCCTACCTGTTATCTTTGCTGCTTTTATCCCAGCTCAATCGCTAAAACGGTTTAACCAATTTCTTCAAAAAGGAAGTTCGGCGGGTCATAGCGGTCCTTATCGACTGGTGAAAAAAGAAGAAGAGGCAAGAGAATTAGAAATTTTAGTTCATACTTCTGATAGCAACCTATTTGGTGCCATTGGGCATGTTGATATTTGTTACCAGGGGACGGTGATTTCTTACGGAAGTTACGATCCCTTTTCAGAGCGTCTGTTTGGGACGATTGGCGATGGCGTACTTTTTAAAGTGGATAAGGAACCATACATCGAACTATGTAAAAAGGAGAGTCACAAGACTCTGTTTGGATACAGTCTATCCCTTACTGAAGAAGAGAGTCAGGCAGTGGAGAAGCGTCTAGCTGAGATTGATCAGTTATTAACACCTTGGGATCCGCCTAGTAGGTTACAAGAAGACGGTCAGCCGACCTATGCCTACAAATTGAAGTATGATTTAGGGGCTGAGCTATATAAATTTACTTCTTCGCGTTTTAAATCTTATTTTGTTCTGTCTACTAATTGCTGCCTGTTAGCAGATTCAATTGTGGGACAGGCGGGAACGGCCGTATTAGATGTGCGGGGAGTGATTGCACCAGGGACCTATCAAGATTATTTAGAATACGAATTTGAAGCTCCAAATGGACTGGTCCATACACGAACAGTATATTAAGAAAAGAAAGACAGATTCTAAATTTTGAGAAATCTGTCTTTTCTGCACTATATTTTACAATTTATCTATTAAATAAAAAATAATTTGAAGACACAGGTATGTTGATGGAAATAAACGAGGTTAAAGGGACTTAGTAAAGAATAGAAAAGCGAACTCGAACAGGATATAATTGATTATATAAAACAGTGGAGCCAATAAAATTTGGTAGCTTTTTGGTAGCTAAACAGACAGAATATCAAGTTTCTTTAAAACAATACAAAAAAAGAATGTTGATTTATCGGTATTCTTTTTTAATTCAAATAGTTTCTCGGAATTAGAAATAGTGGGAAAATAAGGAAAAAGCCCTTTTAAATAAGGCTTTTGAGGTAGTTTTTTATCTTTTAATCTATTTGAGCAACAAGAATAGAACATCAGAAGAAAACTCAAAAACCATATTGAGATATAGCGTAAAGTAGGAGGAAATATTATGCCAAGACCAAGAACAAAAGAAGATTTAATGATTGCAGCGAAAGAAAACTATGATAAGTTGAACGTATTAATTGCTAAGCTATCTGACGAAGAATTAAACACACCTTTTGACTTTTCAAGTGATGAAAAAAAGAAAGAGGCTCATTGGAAAAGAGATAAAAATCTAAGAGATATTTTGATTCATTTATATGAATGGCACCAACTTCTTTTGAATTGGGTAGATACAAATTTAAAGGGAGTGGCAAAACCTTTTATTCCAGCTCCATATAATTGGAAAACTTATGGAGATATGAATGTCGAGTTTTGGAAAAAACATCAAAATACTTCTCTTGAAGATGCAAAAGAAATGTTTCATAAATCCCATAAAGATATTTTAGAATTAGCTGAGAGATTTACAAACGAAGAATTGTTTTCAAAAGATGTCTATAAGTGGGTAGGAGGAAGTGTACTTGGTTCGTATTTTGTAAGCACTACTTCAAGTCATTATGATTGGGCGATGAAGAAATTAAAAGCACATCAAAAAAATTGTAAGAAAAAATAAGCAGATATGGAGATGAATAAATAGGATCATATCATACAGTTAGCTTTCTATTGGAAAATCTAATGCTTAAGTTGTATACTAGTGTTATGACAAACTTGGAGGTGAATACGTGCGTGATTGCTCCAGTGATAGGTCGCGCATGACAATCATCATGAAAATTATCCTAACTATCTTGTTTATTGTCCAAATAATTTTATCGCTTTATCTAGCATATCTTACGAAGAAGGCTAATAAGCTAGACGCTGAAATTCAGGCATTAAAAGAAGAAGCTGAACATAAAAAACTAACATAAGGCATCAAGTCAAAAAAGCCAGCCCCTCAGGGCTGGCTCTTCTATTTCATTATCACTTAAACAAGGCCTTAGCAGCGTCCGCGATATAGTGGGCGGTGTCCGACTGGTTCATGGTATAGAGGTGAATCCCGTCGGCGCCTTGGGTGATCAGGTCGACAATTTGGTCCAGGGCATAAGCTAGGCCAGCTGCCCGCAGGGCTTGAGGCTCGTGCTCGTACTTGTCCAGGATGGCTTTGAACTTGCGAGGCAACTTAGTGGTCTCACAGGTGGTCAGCAGGCGCAGGGCCTGGTTGCGGTTGACGATGGGCATGATACCCGCCAAGATTGGCACTTCGATATTGGCCAGGGCGCACTTTTCCTGGAAATGATAGAAGCAATCATTGTCGAAGAAGAGTTGGGTAATCAGGCGGTCAACGCCAGCGTCGACCTTGCGCTTGAGGAAGCGGATGTCCGCGACGGCATTAGGCGCGTCGGGATGGACTTCCGGATAGCAGGCCGCCGTAATGTCGAAGTGGGGCTTGCGTTCCTTAATGAAATGAATGAGCTCTTCCGCATAAGAGAAGTCGCCGACCGGCTCCAGGCCTTCCAAAATGTCGCCGCGCAGGGCCAGGACCCGACGGATGCCCAGTTGGTCCAGAGAGTCCAAGCTAGCCGCCACGCGCTCCTTGCTCAGGTACATAGCTGGCAGGTGGGCGATGGTGGGGATATGCAGGCTGTTCTGAACGTGATCGGCTACCTTGAGGGTGGTTTCCTCAATATTAGGCTGGCGATTGCTGCAGGTGACACTAATGAAGTCCGGCTTGAGTTCCGCCAAATCATTCAAAGTATGGGTCAGTCGCTCCGCCCCCACTTGGGTGTTGGGCGGAAAGACTTCATAGGATAAGGATGGATGGTGGAAGGGTGCCGGTGGCTGTGTCATAGGGGTTAGAGCTCCTCTCGAATGTTACGGGTAGCCTGGGTTAAGTTAACCAAGCTAGCCTTAGTTTCTGGAATACCACGCGTCTTGAGACCGCAGTCTGGGTTAATCCAGACACGTTCAGTTGGCACTTTGGCCAAGATAGCGCGGATGGTGTGTTCAATTTCTTCCACAGAAGGGACACGAGGGGAGTGAATGTCGTAAACCCCAGGACCAACCTGTAATTGGAAGTTTTGGCGTTCTAATTCGTCCAAGATGTGGAGGTTAGAACGGGATGCTTCGAAGGAAATCACGTCAGCATCTAATTGCTCGATAGCAGGGATGATGTCAGTGAATTCACTGTAGCACATGTGGGTGTGGATTTGAGTCGTTGGTGCCACGCCGGAGTGAACCAAGCGGAAGGCTGGAATAGCCCAGTCTAGGTATTCAGAGTACCAGTCAGACTTACGCAAAGGTAATTTCTCACGGAGGGCGGCTTCGTCGATTTGGATGATGTGGATGCCGGCCGCTTCCAAGTCAAGGACTTCCTCACGGATTGCTAAAGCAATTTGCAGGGTAGATTCCTTGATGGTGATGTCTTCACGAGGGAAGGACCAGTTGAGGATAGTAACCGGACCAGTTAACATCCCTTTAACAGGAAGGTCGGATTGGGCTTGAGCGTAAGCAGACCACTTAACGGTGATAGGACGTTCACGCTTAACGTCGCCCCAGATGATTGGTGGCTTAACGCCACGGGTCCCGTAGGATTGTACCCAACCGTTCTTAGAGAAGAGGTAACCGGACAGGTTCTCACCGAAGTATTCCACCATGTCGTTACGCTCGAATTCACCGTGAACCAGAACGTCCAGGCCGATTTCTTCTTGCCACTTGATCCATTCGTCGATTTCAGCTTCGATGAAGGCCGTGTATTCTGCTTCTGTCTTCTCGCCACGACGGAAGGTCGCGCGGTTAACCTTGACTTCACGTGTTTGTGGGAAGCTCCCGATAGTGGTAGTAGGTAAGACTGGTAAATTGAAGGCTTGGTGTTGAGCCTTAGCACGTTCAGCCAAAGCAGGTTGGCGGGTGAAGGCTGCGTCGTCCAGGCCAGCCAATTGAGCGGCCAAGTCGGCATTGCGAACGGTACGTTCTGCTGCAAAGAGGGCCTTGTTAGCTGCCAAGAATTCATCCCCTTGGCCAGCACGGATAGCATCTAATTCACGTAATTCGTCCAATTTCTCAGCGGCGAAAGCGAAGTGAGCCAAGATTTCAGGCGCAAACTCTTCGTTAGCCGTTGTGAAAGGTACGTGGAGAAGAGAACATGAAGTCGATAGGACCACGTTTTGGGCTGGAATTTCTTCTAAGAGGGCTAAGGTCTTAGCGTAGTCGTTACGCCAGATGTTCTTACCGTTAACCACCCCTGCATAGAGGACCTTGTCAGCTGGGAAGCCGTGTTCTTTGACTAATTCTAAGGTCTTGCGGCCTTCTAAGAAGTCCAAACCGATGGCTTCAACTGGTAATTGTACCAAGTGGCTGTAAACGTCACGCA
This sequence comes from uncultured Abiotrophia sp., assembly GCF_963520105.1. Classification (NCBI taxonomy): domain Bacteria; kingdom Bacillati; phylum Bacillota; class Bacilli; order Lactobacillales; family Aerococcaceae; genus Abiotrophia; species uncultured Abiotrophia sp. Next base: position 234,499 of record NZ_CAUQPN010000003.1, on the reverse strand, counting down.
CGTCACCAAAGTAGGTTTGTAAGAGGACGGACAAGCCAGCCTTGTCAGCTAATAGGCCTTGGTATAATTTGTCGAAGAGGGTCAATTCCAATTCAGAGATGTCCTTAACTAAGGCAGGCTCATCTAATTGGATGTCAGTCGCGCCTAAGTCAGCCAAGCGACGGAAAACTTCCTTGTAGGCTGCCACTAAAGGCTCGATGAATTGAACTGGGTTCACACCTTCAGCGTATTCAGCCAGACGTAAGAGGGTGAATGGCCCAACTAAGACTGGACGAGTGTGGATGCCTAAGTCCTTAGCTTCTTGGAATTCGTCGAAGAGCTTGTGGCCGGCCAACTTAACTTGGGTGCCAGCTTCGAATTTAGGTACAATATAGTGGTAGTTGGTGTTGAACCATTTTTTCATTGGGAGGGCGCGTACGTCACCTTTTTCCCCTTGGTAGCCGCGGGCTAGGGCGAAGTACTTGTCCAACTCGCTCAAGTCAATGGCTTGCACTTGCTCAGGTACGATATTGAAGAGGACAGCGGTGTCCAAGAAGGTATCGTAGAGGGAGAAGTCATTACTTGGGATTTGGTCCACGCCGCGTTCTTGGGCTAGGCGCCAGTGTTTAGCGCGGAGTTCCTTAGCAGTTGCTTGAAGTTCTTCAGCGCTGATTTCCTTACGGAAGTATTTTTCAGTAGCAAATTTTAATTCACGGTGTTCCCCGATTCGTGGGAAACCAATAATCGATGTTGTCATGCAATCGACCTCCTTATTGATAGTTCTATCCTATCATGGAAACGGTCCTCTTGAATAATTGAAAAAAAGTATACACGGTTATAGTTTTAGGTTATAATATACTGGAGTAATTCAAGGGAGTGACTATGATGAGAATCCAACAACTGCAATATCTTGAGAAAATCGTGGAATCGGGCTCTATTAATGAAGCGGCCAAAGCCCTCTTCTTATCCCAGCCTAGCCTCAGTAATGCCATTAAGGAATTAGAGCAGGAGATGGATCTGCAGCTGCTAGTCCGCCAGAAGTCTGGGGTCTCTCTGACCAATGAAGGCCGGGAGTTCATGATCTATGCCCGCCAAATCCTGGACCAAGTCAAGCTCATGGAAGCTAAATACAAGCAACACACCGTCCGCAAGCAGGCCTTCTCAGTGTCCGCCCAGCACTATGCCTTCGTGGTCCATGCCTTCGTGGACTTGATTAAGCAGGTGGATGCGGAAGAGTACCAGTTCACCCTGCGGGAGACCGAGACACAGAACATCCTGGAAGACGTCATGTCCTTCAAGAGTTCTCTGGGCATTCTCTACCTTAATAAGTTCAACCGCCAGGTCCTGACCAAGCTTTTCAAGGAGAAGAAGCTTAAGTTCACGCCTTTGTTCAAGGCCAAGCCCCACGTCTTCGTCTGCCGAGACAATCCTCTGGCTCAGAAGTCTTCGGTTAAGTTACGGGACCTAGAGGACTATCCTTACTTATCTTATGAGCAAGGCCAGGAGAACTCCTTCTATTTTGCGGAAGAGATTTTGAGTACTCTTAACCGCAAGATGCACATCAAAGTCAGCGACCGGGCCACCATCTTCAACCTCATGGTGGGGCTCAACGGCTATACCATTTCTTCAGGGATTATCTCTAGCGAGCTCAACGACGACAAGATCATCGCCATTCCCCTGGAAGTGGATGACATGATGACCCTGGGCTATCTCATGCCCCAACAGGTAGAGCCAAGCCCTATTACCCGCCAATACCTGGACCTCCTGCGGGCCAATATCCGTGGTTACGGGTTTGAGATTCTGGAGGATAAGGAGAAAGAGAAGTAGGGGGCTAGTTAGCTACTTAGTTTCTGCCCGCCTGACGGCCATAGATTGGATATAATGGAAAAAGACCAGCTGCCTGGCCCTTTGTGGGGAGGGAGCTGGTTTTTGTGTGCCTGCCTACCGGGGCGTGACTGCCAGGCCTCCTTAAGCCAAAAGGCGTGGGACCGGCTCCAGCCAGCCTGCGGCTGTCTTCCGCCTTGTCTGGCTATGGTGGGGCTAAGTCGCTAGGCTCCAAGCCCAGCTCATACGCCAGCCATCCTTGCCAGCACCAGGCCCGCTTTTGGCCATGAGGCCAGTTAGTCACTGGGAGAGTAGGGGAATAGGACCAGCCGTCTTACCCCCTGAATGGGGGAGGTGGCTGGTCTATTTTTATAACGCCACAACAAAAAACGCCACTACCTCAGGGTAGTGGCTTCTTTATGCTTACTTGTTAGCGCGGCCGCTGTAAGTACTTTCAGCGGTGTTAACGACTAAGTATTCGCCGGCTTCGATGAAGTCTGGCACGTTGACTACTAAGCCAGTTTCCATAGTTGCAGGTTTCCCAGAACCAGAAACAGTTGCACCTTTGATAGAAGGTTGGGTTTCGGTTACTTGGAGGACAACGGTTGATGGGAGTTGAACCCCGATCACTTCGCTGCCGTAGAATTGGATCTTAGCTTCCGCATTTTCCAATAAGAACTTCAATTCGCGTTCGATGGCGTCTTCTGCGATTTCGTATTGGTCATAAGTTTCTAAGTCCATGAAGAAAGCAGTGCTGTCTTGGCTGTAGAGGTATTGTACGTCCTTGGTGTCGATGTGGGCACGTTCTACCTTTTCATCTGGACGCATGGTGGTGTCCACAGTAGAGTTGTTGCGGACGTCACGGATTTTCATCCGCATGATGGTGTTACCTTTCCCTGGTTTGTGGTGGGAAATTTCCAATACGCGCCACAATTTACCGTCTAGGATGAAAGTCATCCCTGCTTTTAAATCACTTACACTAATCATCTTACTGCTCCTTTTGTCAGTTGAATTTGAGGCCAAAGCCTCGATACCTTCGTTATTATAGCATACCTTATAGGCAAAATTAAAGAAAAAAATGATACGGGCTAGGATTTGCGCCGTTCATAGTAATAGAGACAGGCAATTCCCTCAAGTAGGGTGGCTGCCACGAGCCAGAGCAGGCAGTCGCTGTGAGCCAGAATGGCCCAGGTTACCGCCGCTAATAAAACACAGAGCAAGGTGGGGTGGAGATACTTCATGATCTAGCCTCCTAACTGATGTGGGAGAGGAAATGGACTTTTACCTAGTATACTTCAAGTGAATTGTGAAGTAAAACCTTTAGTAGAAAGGAGGACAGGAAATTAAGAGAAAGGCAGAAACTAGGGAAAGCCGCCAAAATTCGAAGAGAACACCGGGAGCTAGCCTAGCAATCTAGGTAAAAGCCGCCAAAAACGAGAAGAAGGCCGGGAGCCAGCCTAGGAAACTTGGGAAAAGAGCCCAAGACAGGGCAAGCGCCAGGAGCCAGTGGTCCACTCCGCCGAGTGGACCACTAGCTCGGGCAGAAACCTAGGAAAAAGGCGCAAAACGAGGCGAAATCTGGGAGCCAGTGGTCCACTCCGTCGAGTGGACCACTGGCTCGGGCAGAAACCTAGGAAAGAGGCGCAAAACGGGGCAAAAGCCAAGAGCCAGTGGACCACTCTGTCGAGTGGGCCACTGGCTCCCATCTTTTTAAAGCAAAATATCCCTTATACCGGCATAATCCTGGACTTGATAGGTCAGAGGTAGGTCGGTCGGCGCGGCGGCTTGATGCGGATTGTACCAGAGGCTGTCGATGCCGGCCTGGTGGGCGCCCAGCATGTCGCTTTGCAGGCGGTCGCCAATCATGAGGTAGGCGCTAGTGTCGTCGGCGCCAGTCATCTTGTAAATGGCCTGGTAGAAACCTGGGTCTGGCTTGCTGTGACCCAGTTCGCCGGAAATAGCCAGGTGGTCAAAGAGGTCCAGCCACTGAACCTGAGCCAGACGCTTGCGCTGGGTGTCGGAAACGCCGTTAGTAGCGGCCACCAGCTGGTAGCCAGCCCTTTTCAAGTCTTGCAAGAGGCTGTCGGCGCCGGGAAAGATTTGGTTGTGGACGACTAAAAGGTCGCGGTACTGGTCATCCAGGCCGCGGCCGTCCAGGTGATCCAGATGGGGCTGGAAAAATTCCTTGAAGCGGCGGTCCAGGAGTTGGTCCAGGGTCAGCTGGCCCAATTCGAGCTGGTGCCAGAGTCGGTGGCTGTGGGCATGGTAGTCGGCCAGGATTTGGTCGCTGTAGTCCAGGTCGTGGGCTTGGCAGAAGGCTTCAAGAGCCAGGGCCTGACTAGCGTCGAAATCCAGCAGGGTGTGGTCTAGGTCGAAGAGGAGGTATTTGTATTTCACTTTATTCTTCTCCTTTTTCTACACCATATTCTTTTTAGGGGTGTGATATGGAAGGTGGATTTTACGGCGCTTTCAGAATATCCTAAGATATCTTTGAAAAAAATAATTGGAATACCGATTTCATCTGGTTTAAATATTTTGTCGAAGTCAAACTGAAGTATATACTGACGCTCTAATAATAGTCGGAAATAATCTTTTGCTAACTTTGCTGACTGATTCTTAAAAATACGGTTAATATAAAAATCTTTCTCTTTATAATTCTCTTTAGAAGAGTTCATTAACGTAATCTTCGTTTGAAAATCGGCAGTTTTGTATTCCGTATCTCCATTTAGTTTTCTTGATATTAAAGTCAAATTGTTTAGACAGTGTTTGTTTAAGTATCTATCTATGTTGCAATACAAGCAAGTCCAATAAAATTGGAGACTCATGCAGGTATTTGATTGTCTATTTGAAAGTGTTCTCGGCCATCTAATTCTTCTGATCAATTGCCTGCTAGAGTATTTATTTAAGCATTCTAGTATTGGGTCAGGTCTGCTTTTGAGTGTTTGAAAAGTATCATCAAAACTATTTTGTGGAAAGATATGCTCAATTTCCCATTTTCTGTTGTAATTACCATTCAAAAGGGGCGTGCGTTTATCAAAATCTTTCTCTACTTTACTATCCCCGCTGGCCAACTCAATACATATTAAGATAAACCTAGTATATTGTTTATGCGAGTAGAAATTAGTTAAATCTTTGCAACGGTTATTATATTTGATTAGATGAGCACTAACATCCTTCATCGAATTAAAACATTTACGATTTTTTTTACTCCTGCTGTATTTGCAGAAGTCTTCCCAAACCTTATTCCCAAATATTTCTATAAACCTATCTGTAAAGTCTGCTACAGATATCACCATAGTTAGTAACTCCTTCCCGTATACTTATCCTCACTTCTCCCCCAACAATCGCTCAATATCACGCGCAATGCGTTCAGGCTTGGTGGCGGCAAAGTAGCGTTTGACTACTTGGCCCTGGCGGTTAACCAGGAACTTGGCGAAGTTCCACTCGATGCGCCGGCCCATGCGACCGCGTTTCTGGGACTTGAGCCAGGTGTAGAGTGGGTCGGCTTGGTAGCCGTTAACTTCTATTTTTGCGAAGCGTGGGAAAGTGGTCTGGTAGTGGAGGCTACAGAAGTCATTGATTTCCTGAGCGGTGCCAGGGGCTTGGCCCTTGAATTGGTTGCAAGGAAAGTCCAAGACGGCGAAGCCTTGGTCGCGGTAGCGGTCGTAGAGGGCTTGCAGGCCTTGGTATTGGGGCGTGAAGCCACAGCCGGTTGCGGTGTTGACAATTAAGAGCACCTGGCCGCGATAGGCTTCCAGGGAAAAGGCGTGGCCGTCTTGGGTCATCACGCTAAAGTCCGTTACTTGTGTCATGAGTGAGCTCCTTAAGTTGGTGGTTTGTGTCTTGGCTGGGGCTTGAGTCGGGGGCTGGAGCCATAGTGCAGGCCTTGAGTCAATTACTTGTGTTATAGCAAGTGACTTGAGTCGGGGCGGCCTGTCATAGCGAGCGGCCTAGGCCTGTTTTGGCTGAGCAATTTGAGTCGGTTAGGCCAGTCATGACTGAGCGAGCGACTTGAGTCGGCTAATCACTTTATAGCTAAGCCCTTTAGTCCTTTTCCTGTTCCTCGTCACCCTCCAAAGGCGCCAGGCCCCGTTTGTCTGGACCCAAATCCAGCAGGGGAGCGATGTCGTGGACATATTCCAGCACGCCCATGTATTGGTCCTGGTCATCGAAGACGCCAATATAAGTCACATAGGCGAAGCGGCCGTCCGAGCGGTGGAACCACATGGATTCGCTGGTCCGGCGCTTGTGCTTGAGGTCGTCAATCAGGGTCATGACCATGTCCAGGCTACGGGGCGGGTGGCACATTTTAACGTGACGGCCGATAGCGCTGGGCACTCGGGGAAAGAGTTTGTTCTCGATAGCGATGGAAGTGTTGAAGTATTTGAAAAGGTCGTTTTTGTCGATAAAAGTAATCTCAAAGGGCAGGTGGTTGAGGATGAGGTTGGCTTCCTTGAGGCTGAGACAGCCGCCACCAAAGGGCAGGTCGGCCTCGGGGTTGGGCGCCGGGCTAGTAGTTGAGTCAGCGGCTGAGGTAGCGGCTGTGTCACTAGCTAAGTCAGTCGCTGGTCCACTAGCCTGGTTGCTGGCTTGGCCGGCGCCTGCTGCAGCGTCGCTGCCTGGTAGTGCCTGCACTTGGGCCGGCTGCCCAGCTTGGCCGGCAGCCTCAGCCCCACGTCCAGCTCCAGCCAGCCCTCCACTTTCCCCTTGCTCCCCAAACTTCACCCGGCTTGGCACCCACTCCTTGTCGGGCTGGATAATAGCATAGCCGAACTCGGGGCTGTCCTTGGCGATGGCCAGCCAGTCGTCCTCGCTGAAGAGGGACAGCAACAAGGGAATCAGGATGGCTTCTTCCTTGAAGATCATGTCCTTGAATTCTTGGACGAAGGCCTGGTAAGTTGCCAGGACTTGGGCCACGGAGGCGTCCCCAGCCTGGTCCACCAGGCCTTTCAATTCTTCCTTAGCCAGGCCAAATAAATCCCGTATCTGGTCGTCCACGCCCCACATAACCTTAGGCGGCGCATCGTGGCCGTAGGACTCCATGATGGGGAAGAAGAGTTCTTCCTTGCGTCGGTAGTGGCGTTGGAATTGGTCCAGCAGCTGGTACTGGCGGGTCAGGCCGCGTAGGAGGCCGGGGTCTAAGTCCTGACCCTGGCTTTCCGCAGACTCTAGGGCATCCAGCAGGCGTTGAATCCGGTGCAGGCCCGATTGTAGGGCTAGGTTTTCTTGCTTGAAGATCCAGACGGGATGGCCTTCCTGCTGGCTGTCGGGCACTTCTTTGCCCTGAACGCCGGCGGCCATAACCTTGGCGTGGACGGTACAGAGCTTCATGACGTCTTCGAAGCCCACGCCGTGGTCGCCATTCATGAGTTCGTGTTCCATGAGGGAGACTTCGATAGGCGACACATCGCTAAAATGGGCCTGGAAGTCGGCCTCCACACTATCGGGGCTGGCCCCATGGTGGAGGCGGAGTAGGATGTCCTTGAGGACTTGAATGCGTTGGTCGCGACTGCTATTGGTCATGATCATCCACTCCTTTGACCAGGTAGCCATTGTGGTGGAGCTCCTGAATGAGGACTTGAAGATCCAGGCCAATCAGGCTGGCGCCCCGTTCCAGGCTGGTCACCGCGCCTACGGTCTTGAGCATGACGGGATTGCCTAGGGGCTTGAAGCCCAGGTCAATGAGAAGTTCTTTGACTTCGGGATGGGCCTTGAGGGTCGTGGCGACCGGCAGGCTGAGGTCGATCCAATTATCCATGAGACTGCTCCTTTCGCTTGGCATTGGCTTGGTTGCGCAGATGGTGGTAGATTTCCAGGCAGGAATCCACCAGGAAAATAGACAGGGCAATGGCCCCAGCAATGAGGGCGGATTGCAGTAGGTAGTAGCTGGCTTGGGCCGGATTGTCGTTGATATAGTAAAAGGCCGTCCGGTAGACGCCAATCCCGGGTACCAGCGGGAAGAAGCCGGGAATGTAGAACATGGTGACCGGTGCCCGGAAGCTGCGGGCGAAGAGCTGGGACAGAATGGCAATGCCGATGCCGGCCACTAAGGTGGCGACGGCCGGTCCGTGGCCGGGCATGACTAAGAGATAGATTAGATAGCCCAGAGCCCCCACCCAACCGCATTTGAAGAGGAGGGAGCGGGGGATTTCCACCATGATGGCGGCCGTAATGGTGGCCACATAGGCCCCGGCTGTCTGGAAGCATAAGGAAAAGAGGGACATCCAGGTCATAGGCTCAACACTCCATTCGATACAAAGAGTCCTAGGGCGACACCTAGCCCTAAGCTAACGGCAATGACCAAGGCTTCCGCGATTTTGGCCAGGCCGGAGACGTAGTCGCCCTTGAGGGTGTCCCGAATCCCGTTGGTGAAGGCAGTGCCGGGGAAGAGGGGCATAAGGGCGGAAATAATGATAATATCCAGATTATGGGGCTGGGGCACACCTAGCAAGACGAAGGGCATAATGGACCCCAGGAAGAAGGTGGAGACCGTCCCGGTCATGAGGGCATTCATGGCTAGCTTTCCTTGTAGCCAGTAACCAAAAATCACCAGCAGGGCGGCCAGGCCTGACACAGCAATATCCCAGATGGAGCCGCCTAAGAGGACGGCGAAGGAAACCACCAGGAAGAAGACGGCCAGGTCGAAGTGGAAGAGGGTGTATTCGGAGACGTCCACCTTTTCCAGGCGGACCCGGGCCTCTTCTAGGCTAATCTCGCCCTTGGTCAGCTGGCGGGAAATATTGTTAACATGGTGAATCTTACGCAGGTGGGTGCCGCGGTGCTTGATGCGGCGGACGATGGTAATGGGCTCGATGCTGGGGTCGTCTAAGGTGACGAAGAGGCCGGTGGTGTTGGCGAAGACTTCAGTGGTCTGGCATTGGCTGGTCTTGAGGATGCGCTCGACCGTGTCTTCAATCCGATAACTCTCGGCCTGACTTTCCAGCATGATGCGGCCGGCCAGGACGGCAACTTCGGCAATTTTCTTATATTCTTGTTTCACGCGTGGTCTCCCTTTCTTGACATGTCTATACCCTATTGATTATACACCAATGTGCCCAGTCCGGCTAGTTGCTGTGGGCCAGTTTTTTGCCGCCAGATTATCTTAAAAAAAGCCAGAAAAATTGAGTGCTTTTGCTAGAAAAATAGGGGCCTGAGGGTGTATAATAAGGAGATGACAAAGCCATATGGAGAGGAGCGGTGCTAGCATGAGCCAGGAAGCCAAGATTCAAGCCAAAAATACCAGCTATTCTAGCTGTTTTGACGTGATTGGACCTGTCATGGTAGGACCGTCTTCTTCACATACGGCTGGCGCCATTAATATCGGGGCAGCGGCCCAGAAGATTTACCGTGACCGCCCAACCGAGATTATCGTCCGCTACTACGAGTCCTTTGCGGAGACGCATCTGGGACACGGAACGGATTTTGCGACCATCGCTGGCGTTTTGGGCTTTTCTTATGACGACCATCGGGTTCCCAACTCAGTGGATATTGCCCGCAACCAGGGCATGAAGGTGCATTTTATCGAGATGGAGGGGCCAAGTCCTTATAACCATCCCAATACGGCTGACATTACCTTAATCAATGACCACAAGACTTCTCGCCTAGTCGGGGTTTCGGTGGGCGGCGGTAAGGTGGAGTTACGCCTGATTGAGCTGGGGGGCTTCTTGATTGAGCCGACAGGCTATTTGCCGGCTTTGCTCCTAATCAGTGACCGGCCGGAGACGGAGGCTAGCTTCTTGGCGCGCTTTGCGGCCGAAGGCATTGTGGTCACGCAGACCTTGAGCCAGGCTGTCCAAGGACGTTACCTGTCTTATTTCGAGATCCAGCACCACTTTCCACAGAGTCTCTATTATGCCATGGAAGAAATGGACCATGTGGAGTCTTTAATTCTACTCTAGTTGTGTCGACAGCTATCGATTGTTGAGGTAAAGAAATGGGAATTTTTGAATCGATTGAAGCCATTGTGGACTATGCCCAAGAGACGGGCCTGTCCCTGGCTGAGATCATGATTGAACAGGAGATGCGGATTAACCGGACTAGCCGGGAAGCCGTCCTCCATAAGATGTCGGATGCCCTCTTAGCTATGGAAAATGCCTACCAGCGAGGGATTACCGGAGAAGGTGTCTTCTCACCAACCGGCTTAACGGGCGGCAATGCCGTCAAGATGCGCAAGTACCGCCAGGCAGGCAAAACCCTCTCAGGTCAAATGACCCTGGTAGGGGTGGAAGCGGCCTTGGCTACCAACGAGGTTAATGCTGCCATGGGTGTGGTCTGTGCCACCCCTACGGCAGGCGCCAGCGGGACCTTGCCGGGAGTGCTCTTTGCCATCCATGAACAGTACAATCTGTCCAAGGAAGACAAGCTTAACTTCCTCTTCGTGGCAGCCCTCTTCGGCATGGTAACGGCCAACAATGCCTTTATTTCAGGGGCGGCGGGTGGCTGTCAGGCTGAAGTAGGGTCGGCTTCCGCTATGGCGGCGGCCGCGGCTGTGGCCATTATGGGCGGCAGTCCGGCCCAGTCAGCCCATGCCTTCGCTATGTCCTTAGGTAACCTGCTAGGTCTGGTTTGTGACCCGGTGGCAGGTTTGGTGGAAGTGCCTTGCGTTAAGCGCAACACGGTCGGTTCAACCAACGCCTTGATTTGTGCTGATATGGCCCTGGCCGGAATTGAAAATCAGATTCCTGCCGATGAGGTCATTGAAGCCATGTACAAGGTGGGTCGCAACATGCCGCGCGAACTTCGTGAGACAGGGTTAGGGGGATTAGCCGATACCCCGACCGGGAATCGAATTAAGATGCGGATCTTTGGGCGTGAAGTCACCTAGGTTATGAGCCTATGGCTGTCCCCTCTAGTAACCTATAGCCCTTTGGGGCAATGTAAGACCATTTAGCAAGACCATTTGCAAGACCCATCGTCACTCGCTGACTGTATGGCATTTTAAGAATAGGTGAGGGATAAACTCATGAATAATCAAGAAACTGTTTTAACATTTGCACAAGGTAGCTTAATTGCTAAGAACGACCTGGTCTTTGAACTAAGCCTTGCCGACCAAGCTAGCTACTTCATCTACTGTGAATCTGCTGAGGCGGCGGAACGCTTTGCCTTTCAAGCTAAACAATTAGTTGAGACCTTGGCGCCTAGCGGCGACCAGGCTGCGAGCTTGTTGGTGTCCTACGTGAAGGAAAATCCAGCTGGCTTGGCCTATCGCTACACGGTCGGCCAATAGTCAGGCAATCTTAGCCTGCCACAGCCTATACCAGCAACTTGACCCAGGAGGTGCCCCATGCGCGTAAGCCGGATTGAAGTACAGAAGAAGGACAAGAGTCGTTACTCGGTCTATCTGGACGACAGCTTCTGGCTGGGCGTATCAGAGGGTACCTTGATCAAGTTCAACCTGGCCAAGGGCCAGACCCTGACCCCGGAAGAGTGTCAGACCATTCGCGACTATGAGCAGGAAGAGTCCCTCTATCTCAGGGCCATCAAGCACTTGTCGCGGGCCCTTAAGTCTAGTGGTGAGGTCTATGACTATCTCAAGGCCCAGGCCCTCAAGCAAGCGGATCTGGACAGCCTGGAAGCCAAGGAAGATTTTCTAGCGGAATTAGAACCTTATTTGGGCCGGGTCATTGGCCGGCTAGTCAGCCAAGGTTACCTGGATGATGTCCTCTACGGGCGTAGCCTGGTCTTGACCGAGGCCCGGGTAGGGCGCAAGGGGCCCCAGCTGATCGGCCGTAAGCTCCAAGACAAGGGCCTGACAGCCAGTCAGATTGCCCAGGCCTTGGAAGCCTATGAGCTGGATTTGCTGGAGGAAAATATCCAAACCTTAATTGAAAAGTTCTACAAGTCCCATCGCCGCCTGCCGGCTGGCCAGCTTAAGCGCAAGGTCCAGGAGCATCTCCTGACCAAGGGCTACAGTCTGGCCATGATTCAGCCTTACTTGGAAGACTGTCAGCCAGAGGCCGACTTGGACCATGAAGCAGACTTGGTTGACCAAGCTGCCAGCAAGGCCCGTCGCCAACTAAGCCGACGCCATGAGGGCAAGGCCTTAATCCTTAAGATTAAGGAGTCCCTCTACCGCAAGGGCTTTGACCTGGATTTGGTCAATCAGTGGCTGGATACCCAGGACTGGGAAGAACCGATTTAATTCAATAGTAATAAAGTATTAATAGCCGAGCTTGGCTTGGATGTGATACACTAAGAATGAAGAAATTTGAAGGGAGATAGACGCATGTCTAACCAAAATGTCTACGATACAGCCAATCAATTAGAACGTGAAATTCGTCAGTTGCCAGAAGTGGCCGCTATTCGTCAAGCCTTAGCAGGGATTGAAGCAGATGAAACTTCTAAGACCTTATTTGAGAGCTACAAGCAACAAGTTCAAGCACTCAGCCTCCGTGAGGCGCAAGGCCATCCAATTGGCGAAGAAGAAATGAAGCAGATTGATGAACTGTCCAAGGGCATCATGGCAGATGATCACATTAGAGGCTTGATTGAGGCCGAGCGCCGTATGGATCAAATCATTCGCGACCTCAACAACATCATCACCAAGCCTTTACAAGAAATCTATCAACAACAAGCCTAAGCTTAGGCTGGCACCAACTGGAAGCCCCAGCCTCACCTGAGGGTGACGGCTCCCAGTTGTTTTTGTGTCAAGGGGTGGGACTGCCCCGCTTGACCCTGTGATGTTCAGTCCACCTATCCCTACAGAAAGGAGAATTTGATGAAATTATTACATATTGCAGATTTACATCTCGATAGTCCCTTTACTGGGCTCACTAAGCAATTGCACTCATTACAAAAACACCTTATTCAATCTCCTTACCAGGCCTTCGAACGTTGTGTCTCGATTGCCATTAACCAGGCGGTCGACCTTATGGTCATTGCCGGTGACATTTATGACACCGAGCAACAGACGGTAACGGCCCAACATTTCTTCCTTAAGCAATTAGAACGTCTTCATATTGCCAAGATTCCTGTGGTCCTCTGCCACGGTAATCACGACTACCTGCGCATGGAGTGTCAGTCGGTCCCATATCCCGATAATGTTCACCTCTTCAAAGACCAAGAAGTGACCGCCATCGATATCCCCCTTGCTGACGACCAGACCGTGCGTTGCTATGGCTTCTCCTATACCAAACGTTGGGTAGATGCCCGCATGATTGATAGCTATCCGGTCAACCCGCATGAGACCACCTACACCCTTGGGGTCTTGCACGGCCAAGAATCGGGCGACCACTATGCGCCCTTTGACCTGGAAAGCCTGCTGAGCAAAAACTACGACTACTGGGCTCTGGGCCATATTCATCAGGCTCAGGTCCTCAAGGAACAGCCCCTGATTCAGTATCCTGGGACCATCCAGGGTCGCCACCGCAAGGAATTGGGCGACAAGGGGGCCTTCATCGTGGAGCTCAAGCCACAGACGCCGGCCAAGTCCCAATTTATTTCCCTGGCACCCATTGTCTGGCAGGAAGCCCATCTGGAATGTCGCTCTAACTGGCATGAACTTGACCTAGTCCAAGCCCTGGAAGGCATCCAGCGCAATTATCAAGCCGAGGCAGAAGCGTCTAACCAGTCCCAACTGGTGACCGTGGTCTTGGACCACTATGAGAAGTTGCCAGCTAACTTGGCTAGCCAGGTAGAATCGGGTGAGGTGCTAGCGGCCCTGCAAGCGGATGTAGTCAACACGCCATTTGTGGCCCTAGTTAGCCTACAAACGGTCAGCCAAGTGGCCATCGAGCCTTTCCAATACGATGCCAGCCTCAAGGACAGCTTTGACCAGGCTAGCCAGGCCTTGAAGACCGGTGACCTCTATGGTCGCGTCATGCAGCCACTCTTCAGCAATGCCACCCTCAGAACCTGGTTGGGCGATCTGACCCAAGACCAGGAGCTCAAGGACTCGGTCATCCACAATGGCCAGCAGCTGGTGGTTCAAGCCGTGGGCTTTGACGCTGACGACGAGGACCTGACATCCGGAGAGGAGGGGACGGCTCATGAAGATTAAGACACTGGAGATTTATGGCTACGGCAAATGGGTCAACCAAAAATTCGAACTGGGCGACCAACTCCAACTCTTCTATGGTAAGAATGAAGCCGGTAAGTCCACCTTACAATCCTTTATCCGCAGCATGCTCTTTGGTTTCCCAAGCCGTCGGCGCCGGGTCAACCAGCAGAACCGCTATGAACCTAAGCAACATGAGACCTATGGGGGCCGCATGCTCCTGACCGAGACCGACTTCGGTGATATTTGGGTGGAGCGGACTAGCAAGGCCCTGCGGGTGACGCGGACCGATGGGGAAGAGTTACCAGCTAAGACCTTGGATGAGGTCTTGGGGGGCTTGGACGAGAAGCTCTTCGATAACTTCTATGCCTTCAGCCTGCAGAACCTGCAGGAGTTGGCTAATATCGGGGCCGACCAACTCAATGATTACTTCATGAGTATCGGGACCGTGGGGAGCGACCAATTCCTTAAGATTGCCAAGCAGTATCAGAAGGAGACCGATGACCTCTACCGGCCAAATGGCCAGAGCCGGCCTCTCAATGTGCTCCTAGCCGAGTATGAAGAACTAGCCCAACAAGTGGAAGTCCTGCATCTGCAGATGGGGGCCTATGATGAGCTGACCCGTCGCCGCCAGGAAGAGGAAGAAGCCATTGCCCGCCTCAACCAAGAAATCAAGGACCTGGAGAAAGAAATCCGGGCCCAAGACAAATTAGTGGGCCTCTATGACATCTACCTCAAGGATCGGGCTGCCAAGCGGGAGCTGGAGCAACTAGTCTTCACGCCCCTGTCTGAACAGACCGTGCGGGAGATTTCCGATGCCCTCAAGCTCAACCAGGCCAGCGAAATCCAAATCGTCCAATTGGAAGAACGGATTCGCAACCTCAAGGGCGAGCTAGGTAGCTTAACCAAGCTCAACTGGGCCCGTAACCACGCGGAAGACCGCCAGAAATGGCTAGTCGAGACCGCCAAGGCCAAGGAGACCCAGACCGTCATCGAACAGTTGACCGCCCGCATCCAAGAGCAGGGCGAGCTCATGACCCAGTTGGCCCACCAAGGCCAGTTCTTCCCTGAGAAGGTTGAACAAGGGCCTGCCTATGACGCCAAGCTGGAAGAGGGGTTAGCCCTTCAAGCTGACAAGCTAGACTTGCTCAAGCAGGAAGAAGCCCTCAAGGCCGAGCGTAAGGTCTACTTGGAACAACGCAAGGAACAACAAAACTATACGGCCATTGTGCGCCAACAGGTGGTTCACCTAGAACACCAGCGCATGAATGAAGAAGCCCAACTCATGCAGGCAACCAGCCTCAACCAGTATTTCCCTGGTATTCTGGCCTTTGCCGGCGGGCTCTTCCTGGCCTTCTATCAGAACATGACCAAGGGCGCCAACCTGCTCTTTTGGTTAGGGGTGCTGATTCTGGTGGTCGGGGTCCTCAGCATTGCTTATATCTTCCAATCCAACCGCCGTCGCTACCAGGCCTTCTATAATAGCCCGGTCCTCAACAAGATTCAGGACCTGCGCGAGAAGGAAATTCAATACCTGGAACAAAGCAAGGTCTTGGGTACCCAGATTAACCAACGTGAAGAAGCCATCGAAGCCATTGAAGCCGAGCTTAAGAACTTAGCCAGCAAGCAATCTCGCTGGTTGGCAGCCATGGGCTTCTACCCAACGGCAGACCCTGAGCTCATCCTCAAGGCTAACCCAGTTAAGCAATACTTCGCCGCTGAGAATCAGAAGAAAGATTTGGAAGCTCAGAAGGATAAGCTGACCCAACAATTAACCGAGTGGCGTAGCCTCTTGCAACCCCTCTTCGAACGTTTCCCATTGGTGGACGACACGGTGCGTCAACAAATTCGCCATGTGGAAGACGTGGAAGTCAGCCTAGTGCGGACCATGGAACGGGGCCAAGTCATTGATGACCGCTTAGATGAAGCGGCCCAACAAATGAAGGCTCAAGAAGATGCCATTGCCGAGCGTCAAGCCATGATTGGCCAAGTCTTCAAGGATACCCATGCCCAAGATGAACTGGACTTCTTCCAAAAGGTCGAAACCAACCAGTTAATCGAGGAATTGACTGCCAAACGAGCCCTTTACGCTGAGCAAATGGAAGGCTATGAAGAAGCCCTGACCCAGGTGCAGAACAAGCAAAGCCTGTTGGAGAATTTCCACCGTCTAGAACACCAGTTGGAGACCCTCAAGGAACGCCTAGTGCCGCATCACCGCGAACGGGCCGACCTGGAAGTGGAAATCCACCATCTGGAACAAGACGGCACCTACCAAGAAAAGGTCCAAGCCTTGGCCAACAAGGAGACCCAAGTTCGGGATATGGTGGCCCTATGGGGTCGCAAGCGGATTGCCATGGAATTGATCTATGCCACCCTACGTCATGGGCTGGACAATCCGCTGCCTGAGATGAACCGCCTAGCCGACGAGCTCTTCGAGACCCTAAGCTACGGTCGTTACACCCAGATCAAGCTCCAAAAAGATGGCATCAAGGTACGTCAGTTCTCTGACATCTACTTTGAACCGCATGAACTATCCCAAGGGACCCTGGAACAACTCTATGTGGCCCTGCGGATTGCCTTCATTGAGAATGTTCGGACCATGGTTAAAATGCCAATCCTGATTGACGATGCCTTCGTCAACTTCGACGAGTATCGCAAGGCCAGCATGTACCAAGTCCTAGGCCAAATTTCGGAACGTATTCAAGTCCTCTTCTTCACCTTTGACCAACAAGCCGTTCATTTCTTCGACGGGGCAAGGGCTGTGAACTTGGACGCCATTCAAGTGACTCAAGCAGAGGAGGAACCGGCATGACCCAATTATTAGACCTCAATCATGGCGAGAGCTTCGCGCTCTTCGTCCTCATTAAATCCGCCGACATCCGGGTAGCCCGCAATGGCAATCCCTTCATCGCCTTCCGCTTCCAGGACCGTTCTGGCAGCATGGACGGCATGTACTGGTCGGCCACCGATGAAGAAATTGCCCGCTATCAAGCCGGCAAGGTAGTCTTCCTCAAGGGTGAGCGGGACACCTATAATGGGACCCCGCAGATTAAGATTCAGAGCTTGCGCCTAGCTGATGCAGGCGAGCCAGATGATCCCACCCTCTATGTGGAACATATCGGGATTAAGAAGGAGACCCTGGAGGAAGTCCTCAATGAGGCTTTGCTGGAGATTCACGAGTCCCATATTGCCCGCATCGTGCGTAAGATTCTCAACTATGCCAAGGAGGATTTCTTCTCCTATCCGGCAGCCAAGCGCAACCACCACGCCCTAGCGGGTGGTCTCAGCTACCACACCATCTCCATGTTGCAGGTAGGGCGGGCCCTGCTCAAGATTTACCCAGAGGTCAATGCCAGCCTGCTCTTAGGCGGCATTATCCTACATGATATGGGTAAAACGATTGAGTTGTCGGGTGCCATTGCCACCGAGTACACCCTCAAGGGCAAGATGATGGGCCATATCGTCATTGTGGACGAGTTGATTGACCGGGCCTGTGCCGAACTGGGTTTTGATCCAGATTCTGAGCCAGTGCTCCTGCTCAAGCACGTGGTCCTAGCCCACCATGGCAAGTTGGAGTATGGTAGCCCGGTGGCGCCTCAGCTGCTAGAAGCCGAGCTCATCCATCACATTGACAATATGGATGCCACCTTCAATATGATTGCGACGGCCTTAGCCAAGGTCGAGCCCGGTAATTTCTCCGAGGCCATCTATCCGCTAGACCGACGTCAATTTTACAAACCTACGTTTAAATAAAGGAGCTTAAGGCCTATGAGTGAACACGAGCACTGTCAACATCATGACCACGACCATAGCTGTGGTTGCGGCCATGACCATCATCACCACCACGAGCATGCTTGCGGCTGTGGCCATGACCACCATCATGATCACGCCCATGACCACGCCCATGCAGGTTGCGCTTGCGGCTGTGGCCACGACCATGGCCACGAGGAAAGCCAAGGCGTTAGCGTCCAATTCAGCGGCGTCTTCAACCTGCCTAAGGAGCAAGTTTGGTCTCTCTTAACGGAAAATGACAAGCTGCAATCCTGGTATCCAGAGCTAGAATTCCAAGGTCTGGAGACAGGGGCTAGCCTCAAGTTCAACTATAAGACAGGCGGCTATGAAGACATGATGGTTCTGGATGTGGAGCCTAATGTTTACTTGTCCTTTACCTGGGACTTGAACATTATCACCTTCGAACTGCATGAGCTAGAGCCTGGCAAGACCACTCTGATTTTCACCGAGTGGTTGGCTGAGCTTAACGACCACAGTCCTAAGGACTTGACTAGCTGGATGATTGCCCTCCAGAACATGGCGGAAGTTGCCGAAGGCAAGCCCGTCAGCGACCGTGAGGCCCAATTCCACGAATACTATCCAAAAATTAAAGAAATGCTGACCCAACAGACCGACGTGGTCTTCGAGGACTAGTCAGCGCCCCAGAGGATGGAAGCTTGCTTCCATCCTTTTTCTGTGCGGCTAGGGCCTGATAGAAGCCTTATGGTAAGAGAAGCGACACATAGTCTAGTGAAAACAAGGATGAAATGAAAACTCTCTGTCTAGACATCTTTCATAGTATTGAACGTTAGTGAGTAATTAGTTTAAAATGTTCGTAATTATTTGAGATGATGAACCATGCAATTATAGCAAGTTATGGCGCTTATTTGTGAACTAGCTGATACCTGCTTAAACCCCTGATATAAAGGTTAAAACAGAGGTTGGGAAATTTATAACGAACAAAGAATATCAAGATTTATAAGGCGAAAATATTATAATTTAAGGAGATAATGATGAAAGTTTATTTTTAATATGCTTTTTTATCAAATTGGTATTTGTTTTCTTATGTATTTGTGGTATTATCTATCATGTATGATTATGTCTAGGAAGGCACAACCCGTAAGTGTTTTCCGTTCTGCTAATCACCAAATAAATGTATAAAAAAAGGGAGAAAGCTATGTTAGGGAAAAACAATCATTACCTTCGTCGCTTGCGCGAAGGTGAGAAGATCACACATTATACCATTAAAAAACTTAGCGTAGGGGTGGCTTCTGTTGCAGTCGGCTCCTTCATTATGCTGAACTCTGGTCAAGCATATGCAGCTGAGCCAGCATCTGTTCAACCGGCAACGGCACATACCCAGGCTGAATCGTCCGACGGCACGGGCGCTAGCCAGGAGTCCAGCGTCAGTGAACAAGCAGCGGTCTTATCCGCCTCTAGCCAGGAGGCTTCTTTGGTGTCCGCTGAAAGTAGCCAAAGTTCTGAGACTTCTGCAAGCTCAGAAAGTGCTAATTCTAATGAAGCAAATAGCTCAGAATCCAGTCAGTCTTCAGCTGACGAGAGCAAGCCTGAGCAAAAGGAAGACGGCAAACTTGAGCCAAGCCGTCAAAATGATACACGCAAGACGCCAGGTTATGCGGTAAAACCTGTTGAGAAACCAGCCAGCGCGGCTATGCCACGCCCTGATAACCAAGGGACTCCGATGACTCAAGGTTCTGGTTTGCGTGGGAGCGGGACTGGCGCCTACAGTACGATGAAGTCACCTACTGGGACTGATTTGGTACCAGTTATTGACCCACAAAGCCTAAACGATGAAGAAAAACGTAGAGTACGGGAAGCGTTTATCCGCTTAAACCCAAACTTTAGACTATCAGAACGGAATATTGACATCACTGACGATGGCAAGATTGTGATCACCGATAGCAAGAAACAACACCGCTATGAAGCCTTCTTGGATGAAGTGGTAACTAGACAGAAAAATCCTCAAGCAACTGCACAGCCTACAATTCCAGGGAACCTGACATCGACCGACTCCACTATTAGTGGTACGGGGGTCCCTAATGCTATCATTGAGCTTGTTTACCAGGATAACACTACTGAAAGAACGACGGTTGATAGTACTGGGAACTGGACCTTAACCCTCACAAAACCTATTCGAAGTACATTTAATATCCTTAATAATGGTAGAGAGTTAAGATTCTTCCAGATTATCAATGGTGAAAGAAGTACTGTCGTAAATAAACCGGTTGAACTTGGGACATTTAGCTTCATTAAGAATCCCTTGGCAACTGGCCAAGCAGATTTGATTGCAGGCCAAAAATATATTGATGTTGCTATTCCTCATGACGCCCAATTCTTTTCTATTGAAACTAACTTGACTTCTGGAGCGAACGATGACCGATCGCAATTAGCTCTTAGAAAAATAGATTGGAATAGTCCTTGGACTGTGCATGGCGGAGGTACCTTTACTCGTAGACATATTGCTGCTCCTGAGTTAATAGAGAAGATTGAAGAATTGCCTGGAGCACCAGTGGGTTATCAATATCTAAGAATTACGACTGTTGCTCCTTTCAGGGTGAGAGAAGTAGGCGATAAAGTTCCGCGTCACTCTACAAAACCAGATCCAGGGCCAGATATCGTACCAGTAACAACCTCGATGCGTATGGTGCCAAAATATCATTTTGGTGGGACTATCGCGTCTAACCGTTCAGTAACAGCTAATGCCTCCAACGAGAAGCCAACCATTGCAGTTAAGACACCTTCTTTAGAGGTAGACATTAATCAACCGGTTACCGAGTCAGCGATCAAGGACTTAGTAACTGTTGCCGACGCCGAGGACGATGCTAAGCAAACAAACGGGACACCTGTTCAGGCTGAGATAGTTTCCTATTCTAAGGATGGTCGTAATGTTGCCCGTATTGACTCTACTGTTGAAGGTGAATACACCGTTACTTTGCGTGCTAAGGATAGCCAAGGTAAGCCGTCAGATAATACCGTTCAGGTACAAGTTCTCATTGGCTTACACCGCGATGCAGCCAAGCAAGCAGTTGCTGATGCTGCTCAACGCAAGAACACTGAAATTGATAATAATGTTGATTTGACAACTGAAGAACGTGCAGTTGAACGCCAAAAGGTGACCGATGCGCAAAATTCAGCCAATACTGCCATTGATCAAGCTAAGACTAGTCAAGCTTTAGCGACGGCTCAAAATAATGGGACGGGCACTATCAACGCCTTGACCCAGACGCCAGTTGCTAAACCAGCGGCTCGCGCAGCCATCGAAACCGCAGCTAATAACAAGGTTCAACAGATCAACAAGTCTCAGAGCTTGACCAATGAAGAGCGTACTGAGCAAATCGCAGCTATCCGTCAGAAAGAAGCAGCAGCCAAACAAGCAGTGGCGGCTCAAACATCTACTCAAGATGTCACTTCGACTCAAAATGCGCAAGTTCAGGCTATTAACGATACGCTGGTGCTAGCCTTCAAGAAACCAGCAGCCCTAGCAGCCATCGAAGCAGCGGAAGCAACTAAACGTCAGCAGATTCAAGATAGCCAAATGCTACCAGAAGAGAAGACTGCTGCATTACGCGACTTGGATAGCAAGGTTCAAGCGGCTAAGGATGCCCTGAAAACCGCGCAATCTAACCAGGATGTTCAGAATGTTGAAAACAATCAACTAAGCCAGATTCAAGCAGTTCCAACTCAATCTCCAGCCCGTCAAACGGCCACTAATGAGATTATGGATGCCTACAATGCACGTAAGCAATTGATTTCCAATGAATCTTGGTTGACAACTGATGAGAAGAACGAAAAGCTGCGTGAATTAGAGACAGCCAAGGATGAAGCGCTTGAACGTGTTAACCAAGCAAACGGAGAATATGAACTTAATTCTGCAAAAGTTGACGGTATCTCGACTGTTAACAGTGTTTCTGTTCAGGGGACTAAAAAACCAGATGCCAAGGACCGAGTAGATGCTGTGCGTGAGGCAATGTTCAACTTGTTAAATGCGGCAAGTAGTGATTGGACTGCTCAAGAGAAAACAGGCGCCGCCGATAAGTTGCTCCGAATTGCGGAAGAAACTGAAGCGCGGATTACGGCCGCAACTTCTAATGACAACTTGCAACAAGTTGTCAATGAGTTGCTTGCAGAAATTGAAGCGGTAAGACCACCAGCAATTGTCAAACCAGCGGCTAGAAAGGCCATTGAAGAAGCGCTTGCTGAACGCATTAAGCAAATCCAAGCCCAAGGCGACCTAACGGTTGAAGAGCGCGAACAATACCTTGAACAAGTCAAGCAAGCTGCTCAAGATGCCCACCAAGACATTTTAGCTTCTTATGGTGAAGTGGAAGTAGAACATGCCAAAGAAACTGCCCTTGCCAAGATTAATGCGCCGGCCGTTCCGGTTAAGCGTAATACAGCCTTGGCAGCCGTTCGTCAAGAAGCTGAGACTAAGCGCCAAGAAATCGAGAATAACCTTGATCTAACTGCTAATGAGCGTGATGTCTTATTAGGTCAGGTAGACCAAGTCCTTGCTGCGGCTGAGCAAGCCATTAACCAAGGTGCTCGTAATGCAGATGTTGAAGATAAGCAGACTGAGGGTACTAACAATATCCGTGCCATTCAGGTGCAGGCTTCTGTAAGACCACAAGCTATTCAAGCTGTGAATGAACAAGCAGATGCTCAACGTCAAGCTATTAATCAGACACAAGGTTTGACTGATAACGAACGTCAAGCAGCACTCAATCAGCTTGATCAGACACTTGCTAAGGCGATTGAAGATATTAAGGCTGCTGATGACAATGAAGAAGTAGGGAATGCCAAAACCAAGGGTATCCAAGCTATTCAAGCAGTCACCGCAGTAGCTAAGATTAAGAACGAAGCCATCCAGTCGGTTCGCCAAGTGGCGGATGCCAAGAAGGACAATATCCAACAAAATACAGACTTAACTTCTGAAGAGCGCAAAACGCTCACAGACGCTATTGAGGCTGAAGTTCAGAAGGCAGTTGGCTTAATCAACCAAGCGAATAGCAATGAAACAGTAACAGCTGAGAAGAATTTAGCTGAAGAAACGATTGCTAATCTGCTGGTAACTCCAGAGGTTAAACCTAATGCCATCAAAGAACTGCAAGATCAGGCGGCCATCAAGACGCGTGAAATTCAAGAAAACAAGAGCTTGACCGATGAAGAGCGTCAGAAATTTACGCAAGACCTTCAACAAGCCCTTGATAATGCTAAGAAGCAAATTCAAGACGCCGAAAATAACCAAGCGGTTAGCGATGCTAAGACCCAGGGGCTTGGTAACATTCTAGCAATTAGCCCATACGGCCAAGTGAAGGCAGATGCCCTCGCGGAGATTGAAGCGGCACGCGAAGCGAAGAGTCGAGAAATTCAAAGCAAGGAAGGCTTGACGGCTGAAGAACGTCAAGCGGCTGAGACACGTTTAGCAACAGAAGTACAAACGGCAAAAGATTCTATTGGACAAGCAGCTGACAATGCGGGAGTCGGCAATGCTAAGTCCTATGGTTTAACTGCAATTCAAGCCATTAAACCAGAGCCACTTACTAAGCAAGCAGCTAATGAGGCATTAGAGAACGCCGCTCAAACTAAACGTCAACAAATTACTGACAATAAAAACCTCACCACTCAAGAGAAGCAAGCAGCGATTGCGGAGGTTGACCAAGCCTTAGCAACAGCAAAAGGCAAGGTAGAACAAGCCGCTGGTCGAGATGATGTAGCCCAAGCCCAAGCCCAAGGTTTGAACGCGATTGGCGATGTAACAGGCCAAGCTCTTAAGAAGCCACAAGCGAATGCTGACATTGAAGCAGCGGTTGCGGCTAAGCGTCAAGAGATTGAAGGCAACAAAACTATGACGTCTGATGAGCGTCAGACGGCCTTTACCCAATTAGAAAGTAAGCATCAAGATGCTTTGCAGGCCATTGCGGATGCCGCAAGCAATGAAGATGTGGAGCAAGCCCTTAACACGCATAAGTCAGGTATCGAGAGCTTCACTCCGACGGCGTCAGTTCGTCAAGCTGCTTTGGATGCCTTTGATAGAGAAGCACAAGTGCGTGCTAATACGATTAATAACTACTCTGACTTTACTGATGAAGAGCGTGAAGACCACAAGCAACGCTTTGAAGCCCTCAGAGATCAGTTACGTCAAATGATTCAGGATGCCGGGACTGACCGTGAAGTAGAAGATGCCCGTGATAATGGGATTTCTGGTATTCACGGCTTCTCAATTGTAGCTACTAAGAAATCCGATGCGGTTAAAAGTCTTAATGAAGAAGCGAAAACTAAGCGTCAACAGATTCAGACAGCGCCAAACTTAACCGATGAAGAGCGTGTGGAACTTAATCAGAAAGTAGATCAAGTATTAGCTGATGTTGTATTAAACGTTCATCGTCAAAAGACCAATGACAAGGTCCAAGAAGCAAATGAGACCGGTGTCGAAAAGATTCGTGCCATTGGGACAGAATCTAAGATTAAGGCAGCAGCCAACCAAGCCTTGGGGACTGCGGCTGAGAATAAGCGTAACGAGATTCGTCAGAATAACCTCTTAACTAAGGAAGAGAAAGACAAGGCCATTGAGTCAGTGGACCAAGCCCTTACAGATGCACTCCAAGCAATCCAACAAGCGACGACTAACCAACAAGTCGGCGACCAAGAAAGTCAAGGGCTTCAAGCAATCCAGGGCGTACCACAAACTCCAGTAAGCAAGCCAGCCGCTCTGGCGGAAGTTCGACAAGCTGCTGCTAATAAGACGTCTACCATCCAGTCTAACGACAACTTGACGAGCGATGAGAAGGCCGAAGCTATCCAGAAGGTTAACAATGAGCTAGCTAAGGCTGAAAAAGACATCAATGAAGCAGCTGACGACCTCACTGTAGGTGTTGTGAAACAAGGCGGCATTACCAACATTGGCAATGTACAAGCTATTCCAAGCGTTAAGCCAGCAGCTATCTACGAACTTGAAGAAGCAGCGTCTAACAGACGCCGTGAGATTCAGCAGACAGAAGGCTTAACTAAGGAAGAGAGAGAACAAGCACTTGCTCAAGTAGA
This sequence comes from uncultured Abiotrophia sp., assembly GCF_963520105.1. NCBI lineage: Bacteria > Bacillati > Bacillota > Bacilli > Lactobacillales > Aerococcaceae > Abiotrophia > uncultured Abiotrophia sp. Next base: position 209,868 of record NZ_CAUQPN010000003.1, on the reverse strand, counting down.
GAATGCCCTCCAGACGGCACGTCAGGCTATCACTCAATCTGACTCTAATGCAGCAGTAGCGACTCAGAAAACCCAAGGTATCCAAAACATTCAAGCTGTTACAGCAACCCCAAATGCTAAGCCAACAGCAATCAATGAAATTGAGGCAGCCGCGGAAACGAGACGCAAAGAAATCCAAGAACTTCCTGGTTTAACACAAGACGAGATAAACGCAGCCAAGGAGAGAGTGAATCAAGCAGCAACCTTGGCTAAGCGAGAAGTGGAAGCAGCGGCAGATCAAAACGCTGTGGATCAAGCTAAGACCAATGGGCTAGTCGCAATTAATGCTGTCACGCAAGAAGCGAAGGCACGTCCAGATGCCATCAAGGAAGTTGTTGCGGCCGCGGATCGTAAGAAGGCTGAGCTTCGTGACAACCAAGACTTGACCATTGAAGAGAGAGCGCAACTAATTCAAGACGTCGACACAGCGGTTGATAGAGCAAAAGACGCGATTAACGCTGCGGAAACAAATGACAAGGTAGCGCAAGAACAAACCAATGGGACGCAGGCCATTGCAGCCATTACTGCAAATCCAGTGGCCAAACCAGCAGCCAAAAGTGCCATTGAGGCGGCAGCCCAAGCACGTCGCGAGGCGATTGACCGACTTGAAGGCTTAACTAGCGAAGAGAAAAACCAAGCTAAGCTAGCTGTAACGGCAGCTGAGACAGATGCCCTAGAAAAACTCAAGCAAGCCCAACAAAAGACAGACGTTGACCAAGTTGAGTCTGATGGGATTGCAGCTATTAAAGCTGTACCGGCACAAGCGCAAGACAAGCCAAACGCTTTGCAAGAAATCCAAGCAGCAGCAGAGGCTAAGAAGCGTCAGATTGAAGCTAGCAAGGCATTCACTCAAGAAGAGAAGAATGAAGCGATTCAGAAGATCAATCAAGCTGTTCAAGATGCGCAAGCTAAGATCAACCAAGCGGAAGATAGAACAGGCGTCTCCAACGCCAAAGGCGACGGCTTAGCAGCCATCCAAGCCATCCAAGCTGTGGCGCAGACTAAACCAACAAGTCTGGCGGCTATCGCAATCTCTGAGCAAGCTAAGAAGAACGAAATTGAAAATAACAATCAATTAACTCGCGAAGAGAAAAATGATGCAATCAGTGCCGTAGAAGCCAAAGCTCGTGATGCTCGCACTGCAATTGAAAATGCCAACACCTTGCAAGAGGTTGAAGAGCAAGAACGTCAAGGTAAATTCGCAATTGACTCAGTACCACAAGTACCAACTACTAAGGCAACAGCGATTAATGAAATTGAGGCGGCGGCCACGACTAAACGTCAAGAGATCCGCGACAAAGAAGGCTTGACCGAAGAAGAACGTAACCAAGCCTTAGCAAAAGTTGACTCAGCAGTCCAAAACGCCCGCAACGCGATTAACGGATCAGACACGAATGCGTTAGTAGGCACAGCCAAGGAAAATGGCTTAGGTGTGATTCGTGCCATTGAGGTGGAAGCCAATGCGAAACCAGCGGCGAAAGCGGCGGTAGAGCAAGCAGCCAACGTGAAGAAGGCAGCGATCCAAGCCAACGACGCGTTAACGAGCGATGAGAAAGCGGAAGCCGAGCGTAAGGTCAACGAAGAGCTAGCGAAAGCGCAGCAAGCGATCAATGCGGCAGCGGATGACGCAACGGTGACGAGCGAACAAGGCAAGGGTACGACCGCGATAAGCGGGGTAGCCGAAACGCCAGTGGCTCGACCAGCGGCGGACAAAGTCGTAGAAGACGCAGCAACCGCTAAGCGCCAAGAGATTCAAAACAATGGTGGCTTAACGGATGAAGAGAAAGCGGCAGCCATTGCGAAGGTAGACGCAGCGGAGCGCGATGCGAAGGCAGCCATCAAGGCAGCCGAAAGCAGTGCCGACGTAGCAGCCAAAGGTGAAGCAGGTAAGGCAGCGATCGAAGCGATTAAAGCGATCGAGGACCCAGCCCAAAGCACGAAGGCCTTAGCGAAAGCCGAGATTACGCAAGCGGAGCAAGATAAGAAGCAAGAAATTGAGAATAACAATCAATTAACTCGCGAAGAGAAGAACGACGCAATCCGTGCGGTCGAAGCGAAAGCGCAAGACGCGCGTAATGCGATTGATGCAGCGCAGAAATTGGCGGATGTACAAACGCAAGTAGCGCAAGGGAAAGCAGCCATCACTGCGGTACCACAAACACCAGCAGCGAAGAATGCGGCGAAAGCAGCGATTCAATCAGCGGCGGAAGCTAAGAAGGATCAAATCAGCAAGAACAATGCCTTGACGGCAGAAGAGAAAGCCGAAGCGACACGCAAGGTAGAAGAAGCCGTAACGAAAGCCAACCAGGCGATTGATGAGGCAACGACCAACCAAGCGGTAACGGATAAGCAAGCTGAAGGAACGCAAGCGATTCAAGCAGTGCCAGAAACGGCCGTGGCGAAGCCAGCGGCGATCGCAGCAGTCCAAGCAGCAGCGGACGCGAAGAAGCAACGGATTCAAAACAATGGAGGCTTGACTTCAGAAGAACGTGCGACAGCGGTAGCGAAAGTTAACGAAGAGTTAGCGAAGGCGACAGCAGCAATCCAAGGCGCGACCACGCAAGGTGACGTGACGGGTGAACAAACCAAGGGGATTGCGGCGATTAACAATGTAGCCGAAACGCCAAGCACTAAGACGGAAGCGAAGGACGCGATCGCGACAGCAGCGGAAGCGCAACGTCAAGCAATCCAAGCTCGACCAGACTTAACGCAAGACGAGAAAGACGCAGCCAAGGCGAAAGTGACGGCAGCGGAAACGACGGCTAAGCAAGCCGTGGAAGACGCGGCAGACCAAAACGGTGTGGAAGCAGCCAAGACGAATGGGACGAATGTGATTGCGGGTATCAATCCAGATGCCAAGTCACGCCCAGATGCGATTAAGGCAGTGGAAGCAGCGGCGGAAGCTAAGAAGGATCAAATCAGCAAGAACAATGCCTTGACGGCAGAAGAGAAAGCGAAAGCGATCCAGCAAGTCGATAACGCAGTCCAAGCAGCCAAGAACGCAATTAACGCAGCGGGCACGGATGCCAAGGTAGCGGAAGAACAAGGGAATGGGACGAACGCGATAGCGGGGATTAACCCAAGCCCAGTGGCGAAACCAGCGGCGAAAGCGGCGGTAGAGCAAGCAGCCAACGTGAAGAAGGCAGCGATCCAAGCCAACGACGCGTTAACGAGCGATGAGAAAGCGGAAGCCGAGCGTAAGGTCAACGAAGAGCTAGCGAAAGCGCAGCAAGCGATCAATGCGGCAGCGGATGACGCAACGGTGACAGCAGAGAAGGACAAAGGCGTTAAGGCAATTAGTGACCTAACTCCAACTCCAGTTGCCAAGCCAACTGCGCAAGAAGCAATTCAAGCTTTAGCGGATAGTAAGAAGGGAGCGATTCAAGCGGATAATCGTTTGACTCAAGAAGAGAAGAATACAGCTATTAATCAAATACAAACAGCGGCAGATGCGGCTAAGCAAGCCATTGCGTCAGCAAATTCTGATTCTGATGTTGCAAACGAGAAGACTGCTGGTGAAGCGGCAATTAATGCTGTCGCTCCAACACCAACCGTTAAGCCAACTGCTAAGGACCAAGTCCAAGCAGCAGCAGATGCTAAGAAACAGCTCATCCAAGATCGTGGTGATTTGACTAAGGAAGAGAAGAAGGCTGCCAAAGCGGCCATCGACAAGGCAGCTCAAGATGCGCAAGCAGCAATTGATGCAGCGACTACTGATGGTGCTGTAGCCAATGAAAAGGCCAACGGTTTAGCTGCTATTGAAGCAGTGACACCAGGCTCTGTGGCTAAGACAGACGCTAAGCAAGCCATTAACGCAGCAGCAAATCTCAAGAAAGATGCTATTCAAGAACGGACTGATTTAACTCAGGAAGAGAAAGAAGAAGCAATCAAGCAAGTTGAAGAAGCAGCTAAGGAAGCTCGCAACAAGGTTGATACAGCGGCTACTGATGCTCAAGTTGTGAGTGAGAAGGACGCCGGCCTTAAGGCAATCACTGATGTCACACCAAATCCAATTGCTAAGCCTACTGCTAAGCAAGCAGTTCAAGATCTTGCCGACCTTAAAAAATCTACAATTGAGGCTGACAAGTCCTTAACTCGTGAAGAGAAGGATGCGGCAATCAAGCAAGTTGAGGATGCAGCTAAGAAGGCTAAGGAGGCAATCGACGCGGCTCCAACTAATAGCCAAGTTGCAACTGATCGTGATCAAGGTAAGCAAGCAATTGCTGATGTAACGCCAGTTGCGGACGCTAAGCCTAAAGCAAAAGAGGCTGTTGAACAAGCAGCTAATGCTAAGAAGGCAGCCATCGAAGCTGATAAGAACTTAACTCGCGAAGAGAAAGACGCGGCTATTTCCGCAGTAGATCAAGCTGCTCAAGCAGCTAAGACTGCCATTGCCGAAGCTAGCGATAATTCAACAGTTGCCAACGAACAAGGCAAGGGTACAAGTGCCATTGCAGGCCTAACACCAGTTGCAGAAACTAAGCCAAAAGCAAAAGAAGCGCTGGAACAAGCAGCTAATGCTAAGAAAGCAGCGATTGAAGCTAACAATAATCTAACTCGTGAAGAGAAAGAGGCAGCCAAAGCGAAAGTTGATGCTGCAGTGGCTGAAACCAAGGATGCAATTGATGCTGCGACAACTAATGCGGAAGTTGCGGAAGCTAGCAAGGCTGGTGCTGACTTAATTGATGCCCTTAACCCAAGTGCAGACAAGAAGACAGCAGCTAAGGAAGCCATTGATGCAGCAGTGAAGACTAAGACTGACGCTATCGATGCTCGCACCGACTTGACTCAAGAAGAGAAGGATGCAGCTAAGGCTAAGTTGGCTCAAGAAGCAGACAAGGCTAAGGCAGCCATCGATGCGGCAAACACCAACTCTGATGTCGATGCAGCAAGCCAAGCCGCTTCAAGTGCAATTAATGGCTTCAACCCAAGCGCCGACGCTAAGACGGCAGCCAAGGCAGCCATCGACCAAGCAGTCGAAGACAAGGCCAAGGAAATCGACGCTCGTACCGACTTAACGCAAGAAGAGAAGGACGCAGCTAAGGCTAAGTTAGCAGACGCAGCTAACAAGGCTAAAGCAGCGATCGATGCAGCAACCACCAATGCAGAAGTAGATGCAGCGGTAGCAGCGGGCACTAAGTCCATTGCTGACCAAAGCCCAACAGCTGATGCTAAGACAGCAGCTAAGGCAGCTATCGACCAAGCAGTGGCAGACAAGGCTAAGGAAATCGATGCCCGCACCGACTTAACGCAAGAAGAGAAGGACGCAGCTAAGGCTAAGTTAGCTGATGCAGCTAACAAGGCTAAAGCAGCGATCGATGCAGCAACCACCAATGCAGAAGTAGATGCAGCGGTAGCAGCGGGCACTAAGTCCATTGCTGACCAAAGCCCAACAGCTGATGCTAAGACAGCAGCTAAGGCAGCTATCGACCAAGCAGTGGCAGACAAGGCTAAGGAAATCGACGCGCGTACCGACTTAACGCAAGAAGAGAAGGATGCAGCTAAGGCTAAGTTGGAAGATGCAGCTAAGCAAGCTAAAGCAGCGATCGATGCAGCAACTACCAATGCAGAAGTAGATGCAGCGGTAGCAGCGGGAACTAAGTCCATCAAGGACCAAAGCCCAAGCGCCGATGCTAAGACAGCAGCTAAGGCAGCTATCGACCAAGCAGTGGCAGACAAGGCTAAGGAAATCGACGCGCGTACCGACTTAACGCAAGAAGAGAAGGATGCAGCTAAGGCTAAGTTGGAAGATGCAGCTAAGCAAGCTAAAGCAGCGATCGATGCAGCAACTACCAATGCAGAAGTAGATGCAGCGGTAGCAGCGGGAACTAAGTCCATCAAGGACCAAAGCCCAAGCGCCGATGCTAAGACAGCAGCTAAGGCAGCTATCGACCAAGCAGTGGCAGACAAGGCTAAGGAAATCGATGCCCGCACCGACTTAACGCAAGAAGAGAAGGACGCAGCTAAGGCTAAGTTAGCTGATGTAGCTAACAAGGCTAAAGCAGCGATCGATGCGGCAACCACCAATGCAGAAGTAGACGCAGCAGTAGCAGCGGGAACTAAGTCCATCAAGGACCAAAGCCCAAGCGCCGACGCTAAGACGGCAGCTAAGGCAGCCATCGACCAGGCAGTGGCAGACAAGGCGAAGGAAATCGACGCCCGTACCGACTTGACGCAAGAAGAGAAGGATGCGGCTAAGGCTAAGTTGGCAGACGCAGCTAAGCAAGCTAAAGCAGCCATCGATGCAGCAACCACCAACGCTGATGTAGACGCAGCGCTAGCAGCAGGTACTAAGTCCATCAAGGACCAAAGCCCAAGTGCCGATGCTAAGACAGCAGCTAAGGCAGCTATCGATCAAGCAGTGGCAGACAAGGCCAAGGAGATCGATGCCCGTACCGACTTGACGCAAGAAGAGAAGGACGCAGCTAAGGCTAAATTAGCAGACACAGCTAAGCAAGCTAAGGCAGCGATCGATGCGGCGACCACCAACGCTGATGTGGCTGCAGTTGTTAAGCAGGCCCAAGCTAGCCTCAAAGATTTCAGCCCAAGTTCTGACAGTAAGTCGGATAGTAAGCTAGCAATCGATCAGGCAAGCCAGGCTAAGATTGACGCCCTCAAGGCTCGTAAGGATCTGAATGACGCGGACAAGGCTAAGGCTATTGCTCAAGTCCAAGACCTAGCTCAAAAAGCTAAGGACGCGATTGACCAAGCAAGCAGTCAAGACCAAGTCAAAGCCATCCTAGACCAAGCACTAACAGACCTTGCTGCGCTTAACCCAGCGCCAAGTCAAGTGCCATGTCCGGATTGCGAGACTCAAGCGCCATGTCCAGATTGCGATGATAAGAAACAAGGTCTCTTACCAGCGACCGGGGAAACGAGCAACCAGACCTTCTTCTCTGCAGCAGCGCTTGCTGTATTAGCAGGTCTAGGTCTAGTCGCAAGCGGCAAACGCAAGGATGAAGAAGAGCAAGTGAGCTAATCTCATCAAGGCTAAGAAACCTAAAAACTGTCCTGGTGACAGCCTAACAAGAGCTTGGGATTAAATCCCAAGCTCTTGTTTTTGTCATTCATTAAAAATTCATAGTTTATTCTTGCTAAACTCCTTCCGTTTGGCGGATTTTATGATAGAATAAGAGAGTAAAGTAGTAGCATTGTCGAAAAGGGGGAAGTACGATGCGGAAGAAGCAATCAATAGCGCGTCGTGGCTGGGCCATGTTAGGCCTGCTAGCTCTATTCCTATTGGGAATGGGGCAGCCAGTCTATGCCAAACCAGACTGGTCCGAGAGTGCTCCCTATATCCATTTCGTCAATTACCACTATGTGGGCAATGGGGTAGAGGGTGGCGCCCGGGATGTCATTATGGAATATTCGCCAGATGCTAACGGGATTTTCCAAATCTCTGTCTTGGAAGGGACCAGCTCTAACTGTTATATCTACCAGATTAGACAGGACGGTCTCTACGAGCTTGCGCACTTTGACACCTATAGCGATGTGGAAGACAAGCGGACCACAGACGCGGCCAAGGACGACAAGCAGGCTTTGATTCTGCCAGCGGATTTGACGGTGGGCAAGGTCTACTATACCGGCTATGATAAGTCGGTTAAGAACACAGTGGTGGCTAATCCTATGACCTATGTCATCAATGGCAAGCGTTACGAGAACACCGTCAAGGTATCGCGTGAATTGCCAAATGGCACTATCTATCTCTACTATGCACCAAAAGCAGGCCTCATTGCAGTCGAAGATCAGGCAGGCAACCCTGAGTTTGTTCTGACTGAAACCTACGGCAATGTCGCCAATACCCGTTAAGTCAACTTCAAGATTCAGTTGCTCGCAACTGAATCTTTTGGTATATATAGGAAGTAAAAATTAAAGGAGTGACCTTATGACCCGACACCATACCTATCCCATGATTTGTCCTAACTGTAACCATACGCAAGATTTCCTAGCTTATGACAGCATCAATATTAGTGCCAACCCTGAACTCAAGCCCCTGGTCATGTCGACTGATCTCTTGAGTTTCCACTGCGAGAATTGTGGCTATGACACCTTCGTCAACTATGGCTATCTCTACCATGACCCTAAGCGTGTCTTCATGGTCTACTATGAACCTCAGCCTGAAAAGCATGTCCAGATTGCCCACGACTTACGGACCATTTATTTCCGGGAGGAAGGTTATGTCCAACGCAAGGCGGGCTATCGTTTCCGCATTGTGCCGGAATTGCGTGATTTGTGGGAGAAGATTTTTATTTTCGAGGCGGGCCTGGATGATCGGGTGATTGAGCTCTTGAAATACTACCTTCAGGCCACCTTCTTGGAGCAGTATCCGACTGCCCAGGTGGAGCGGGTGCAGTTCTATGTGGATGGGGAGACAGGGCAGAAGCAATTCATTCTCATGCATGAGGATGACATTGTAGCCTTTATTGCCTTTGATCGGGACCACTACGATTTGATCTTAGAGCGCTGGGGTGACCGCATGACCCAGCATGAGTCCAACCTACAACTCATGGTCAATGCCGAGTGGGTTGAGAAGTTAGTTTCGGAAGAATAATAGGTTTATAGGTTGACATTCTACAATTGTCGTGCTATCATATAGACAAGTTAAAAGTATAGGAGGTCTTTACTATGATACTGAAGAAAAAATTGACAATAGCCTTGGTGGCCCTCTCCCTAACTGCTAGCTTAGCACCGACCGTATTGGCTCAATCCTCAAGCTCTAGCTCAGATTCTAGCTCAACAGCAGCCAATGCTAGCAGCAATGAGACCACTAAGCAAAATGCAACGACTTATGAGCAAGTCACTAAGACCGCAGAAGAATTCATCAAATTCTACCGTGAGGCACATCCTAAGCAAGATTTAACCACTGTTGAATTGAAGTATGATGATGACTTGAAGTTCTATGTGGTAGAATTCGAAGCAGTCGATGACGAAAATGAATACGAACTCAAGATTAATGCTGGCACAGGCGCAGAAGTTGCTAAGTCTGAACAAAGCTTGGTTAAGGCTAAACAAGGGGGCGTAGAACGTCGCGAGGAAGGTCTTAACTTAGAGAAGATGAAGGAATTCAAGGACATCAAAGCTGCTGCCGAAGCAGGGGCCGATGTGAAGGACTTGAAATTAGATCATTGGGACTTAGACCGTGATGGGGAAGCAACCGTATGGACCCTGACCTACAAGAACGGTGACGTCGACGTTGAAGTCAAGGTAGATGCCCAATCTGGCCAAGTAGTTGCCGTAGACGACGACCGCAAGGACGACTAATTTAATAGCATGAGCAAGCAGGGACGTGGTCCCTGCTTTTTCTTTTTAGAGGACTTGTTTGGGGCAGGTATTTATGGTAGATTTGCCATAAAGGAGTGAAGGCCATGCAGCGACAAGATGACTTACTTAAGGAGAGCTCTCCTATCCAAGTTGCCTTGGATGAGGCTGATCGAGTAGCCGTCCAATCGGACACTCGACTAGACCATGAGCAAGTCTTTGCCGAGATTCGTGCACGAATTGACGCTAACTAGGCTCAAGCCATGCTATAGGCCCTAGCAAGGGCCTTTTTTCTTTGGCAAAAGAGGGATGCTAGTAGTCTAAAATCCCCCCTTAGGACTAGCTCGACTTGATACCGGTAACCGCTTTCCTTATTCTTGTAATAGGGATGGAATTCTGCTAGCATGAGAGTGACAAGGAGTGACTTTATGGAATTAAGCAGTATTTATCATCGACCTGAGTCGGAGTTTGCCTATCTCTACGACCAGGAAAACATTCACCTGCGTTTGCGCAGTAAAAGAGGCGACCTAAGCAAGGTGCGAGTGGTTTTTCAGGATCCCTTCCTGACTGATCAGGAAGAGGCCCAAATGACTCGAGTGGCTCAGACTTCCATCTTTGATTTCTGGCAAGTCCAAGTGACGGTGCCTTATCGTCGTCTCATGTATTACTTTGTCTTGGAAGACAGCCAGGGTCAGATCATGGCCTACGGCGATGATGGCTTCCATGAAATGGGGTCTGACCAGGACATTAAATTTGATTCCTTCTTCCGTCTGCCTTATCTGCATGAGAGCGAGCGGGCCAAGGTGCCGGAATGGGTCAAGTCTACTGTCTGGTATCAAATCTTCCCGGAACGCTTCAAGAATGGCCGACCTGAACTCAGTCCTGAGCAGACCCAGCCTTGGGATGCTAAGATTAGGCCGACCTCTGAGGATTTCTTCGGCGGTGACTTAGAGGGGATTATTCAGGAACTGGATTATCTGGCAGACTTGGGCATTACGGGCCTCTATCTCTGTCCTATCTTTGAGGCGCCGACCAACCACAAGTATGACACCATCGACTATCTCAGCGTAGATCCACACTTTGGCGATAAGGAAACCTTCAAACGCCTGGTCCAAGGCTGCCATGCTCGTGGCATTCGGGTCATGTTAGACGCCGTCTTCAACCATATCGGAGCCCACTCCAAGCAATGGCAGGATGTCAGGGAGCGAGGGGCGGATTCGCCTTACACAGACTGGTTTCACATCCACAAGTATCCAGTCGTGGAGCCATTGACGCCAGGGGCGGTCCACCGGGCTCAGGGCTTGAGCTATGAGATGTTTGCCTTTGAAGGCCGTATGCCTAAGCTCAATACCCAGAACCCAGAAGTGCAGCGTTACCTCTTAGACATTGCCAGCTATTGGATTCGCGAGTTCGACATTGATGGTTGGCGTTTGGATGTAGCTAATGAAATTGACCATGACTTCTGGCGGGCCTTTGCCCAGCAAGTTCGAAGCATCAAGCCGGATCTCTATATTCTGGGCGAAATCTGGCACAACTCCCAACCTTGGTTGGCGGGCGACCAATTTGATGCGGTTATGAACTACTTGGGCACCACCCAGACTACCCGATATTTCCTAGAACATCGCGGCTCTTCCCAGAAATTAGTGGACGCGGTCTTGAGCCAGCAAATGCTCTACCGTCGTCAGCACAATGAGGTCATGTTCAACCTCTTGGATTCCCATGATACCTGGCGCATTCTCAGCCTAGCCAAGGGCAATAAGAACCGGGTCAAGGCGGCCCTGGCCTTCAACTTCTTGCAGTTGGGCAGTCCCTGCCTCTACTATGGGACCGAGTATGGCTTAGATGGCGACCATGATCCAGGCTGCCGCAAGGTCATGCCATGGGATCCGGCTCAGCAGGACCAAGACATGTATGCTTTTGTTAAGGCTCTGATTGCCTTACGTCACCGCTACAATGATTGGATTATTCAAGGACAAATTGACTATGAGGCCCTGGACAATGGGGTCAAGATTAGCCTGACCCACCAGGGCTCACGTTTGGTGGCCTATTTCAACCATGAGGGAAGTCTAAAAATCGACCAGCCGGCTAAGCTCTGTCTGGCTAATGGTTACTATGACAACTGTCTGGGACCTGATGGTCTCATCATCTATGAGGAGGAAGTATAATGGCACTTGATACAGCTTATGATTTACGTCGCAGCATCATTTACTGCGTCTATGTTCGCAACTTCAGCCAGGAAGGGACCTTTGCGGGGGTGATTCCCCAACTGGACCGGCTGAAGGCCCTAGGTGTAGACTATATTTGGCTAATGCCCATTCATCCGCTGGGGGTGGATAAGCGCAAGGGCAAGCTAGGCTCGCCTTATGCCATTCAAGACTATCGGGCGGTCAACCCCGAGTACGGAACTTTGACTGACTTCGAGGCCCTCTGCCAGGCCATCCATGAGCGGGGCATGAAGGTTATGATTGACGTGGTCTATAACCACACATCACCTGACTCTGTCTTGGTCAAGACTCATCCCGAATGGTTCTACTATAAGTCTGATGGCAAACGTGGTAACCGGGTAGGGGAGTGGACGGACATTGTGGACTTGGACTACCAAGACCGTGGCCTCTGGGACTACCAAATTGAAAGTCTCCAATACTGGGCCCATTACGTGGACGGCTACCGTTGCGATGTAGCTTCCATGGTGCCCGTTGACTTTTGGCGGGAAGCCCGCAAGGCCGTGGCTCAGGTCAAGGAGGACTTCGTCTGGTTGGCTGAGTCTGTCCATGCGGAATTCGTTAAGTCTCTGCGCCAGGAAGGGGTAGAGGCGGCTAGCGATAGCCAACTCTATGAGGCCTTTGACCTGACTTATGATTATGACATTTGGACCGCCTATGAGCGCTATGTCCGCGGGGAAATCCCTCTGGACTGGTATTTGGAGCGCCTGTCCCTACAGGATATGATTTATCCTGACAACTATGTCAAGTTACGCAACCTAGAGAACCATGACCAGCCACGCTTTGCCAGTGTCATGCCACAAGGTGCTTCCTTGCGCCACTGGTTGACCTTTAGCTTGATGCAGCGGGGGACCAGTCTGATCCATAACGGTCAGGAAACTGGCGCCAGACATCTGCCTAATCTCTTCGACCGGGATCCCATTGACTGGCAAGGGGGGCAGGAAGACTTAAGCGACTGCCTCAGTCGCCTGATTGAGATCAAGAAGTCGGCCCTGCCAGTCCAAGGGGCTTATGACCTAGCAGGGGATAGCGACCTAGACCTAGTGCAAATCGCCTACAAGCGACCGGGCTCTCAAGACCTAGCCTTGCTGGCGGTGGTATCGCTCAAGGGCAAGTCAGGCGACCTAGCGGTGGACCTGCCAGACGGAGACTATGTCAATGCCTTGACTGCAAGTCCTGTGACCGTCCAGGAAGGCAAGTTGACCGTGGCTGATGATCCGATTGTGATTATCTTATAATAGAAAAGAGCCAAGCGAGAATGGACTTGCTTGGCTCTTTATTTAGTGGAATTAAGGCATCAAATTAGCCATAAACTAGGAGCCTTTACAAGCTAAGACTGGTCATATTTTCATGATACAAGATGTTATCGGTAACACCAAACTTTAACTTGAAAGCCGTTTCGTTTTATTGCATAATAAACTTGTAACGTTTGACGAAAGCGTCAACATACTATCTTTAAGGAGGATTTCGTAATGAAATTTAACTGGAAAAAACTTGCAATCGGGACCATGTCTGCAGCTATGGCTTTAGCAGCATTCCCATTCGGCGCAGTGAAAGTTGCGACTGCCCAAGAAGCTAAATTGGTGATCTCTGGTGGGGGCTTAACTGACTACCTCAAAGCAAACATCAAAGACTTCGAAGAGAAAAACAACGTGAAGGTTGAAATCTCTGACAACACTGACATGTTCGGTATGTTAGATGCTTTAGCTTTAGACGGCCCTGCTGGGAACGGTGCAGACGTTTATGTCGCACCTAACGACCGTGTAGGTGCTTTAGCAAAAGCTGGTCACTTATCAGAAGTGAAATTATTAGACGACGCTAAGTACGATGACAAAGACAAACAAGGTGTATCCATCGACGGTAAAGTATACGGTGCACCATCTGTTATCGAAACCATCATCATGTACTACAACAAAGACTTATTGAAAGAAGCACCAAAATCTTTCGATGACTTAATGGCTTTATCTAAAGACGACAAGTACAAGTTCGCAGGTGAAGAAGGTAAGAACGTTGCCTTCCTCGGTCAATTGACTAACTTCTACTTCAGCTACGGTATCTTAGCTGGTTACGGCGGTTATGTATTCGGCCAAAACGGTACAGATCCTAAAGACATTGGTTTGAACAACGACAAGTCTGTTGAAGCCATCAACTACATCAGCGACTGGTACAAGAATGTATGGCCAAAAGGGATGTTAGACGTTAAGTCTTCTTACGACTTCATGAAACAATCCTTCATCGAAGGTAAGACTGCTGCTATCATCACTGGTCCTTGGGAAGCTAAAGCTTTGAAAGATGCTAAAGTTAACTTAGGTGCTGCTAAATTACCTTCATTACCTGGCGGTAACGAGTACAAACCATTTGCCGGCGGTAAAGCATGGGTTATCTCAGAATACTCAGAAAACAAAGAATTGGCTCAAAAATTCTTAGACTGGGCATCTTCTGAAGAACAACAAAACAAATTGTACAAAGGCTTCGGCGAAGTTCCTGCTAACCACGTAGCACGTGAAGCAGCAGCTAAAGACAATAACGAAATTACTAAAGCGGTAATCGACACCTTCGCTAACGCAGTTCCAATGCCAAACATCCCACAAATGGCTGAAGTATGGCCAGGTGCTGAAAACTTAATCTTCGACGCAGCTTCAGGTAACAAGTCTGCTAAAGAAGCAGCTGACGCAGCGGTAGAATTGATCAAACAAGCGATCGAACAAAAACACGGCGAATAAGCTGATAACTAACCACTCAAGCTGAATGATCTGGTAGCCTTCGGCTACCAGGTCTTTTTGCAAGAGGAGAGCAACTATTAGTATATTGAAATGGAGGTATTATTATGGCAGACACGGTTGCACCGCGTCAAGATGAGCGTAAAGCCATGAGCCTGTCTCTGATTCCAGGTCTGGGACAATTCTATAATGGCCAAGCCCTCAAAGGGATTATTTTCCTGGCTTTGACTGCACTCTTTATCTTTGAAATGTTTACCTTCGGTTATGACGCCCTCGTAGGCTTTGTGACCTTGGGTTCCGTTCCTAAGCAAGACCACTCCCTCTTCCTCTTAATTCGTGGGAGCTTGCAAATCATCATTACCATTATCTTCTTGGCCTTCTATGGGGCTAACATCTTAGACGCACGTTCCATCGCTCGTAAAATCAACAAGGGCGAGAAAATCTCTAAGACCTTGAAGGAAATGATTCACAACATCTATGCGGATGGTTTCCCTTATCTCTTAATTATTCCATCTTATATCTTTATGGCCTTTGCCATTGTCTTCCCAGTATTGGTGACGGTATGTACAGCCTTTATTAACTATGACTTCAAACACACGCCACCTGCTAAACTCTTAGACTGGGTAGGGATTGAGAACTTCTGGAACATCTTTAACCTCTCAACCTTCCGTGATGCCTTCATGGCGGTCTTCACTTGGACCCTGATTTGGACCATCTGTGCGACCACCTTACAAATCGTCATTGGGGTCTTCACTGCCATTGTGGCTCACCAACCCTTTATCAAGGGCAAACGTATCTTCGGGGTTATCTTCCTCTTACCTTGGGCGGTACCAGCCTTCATTACCATCATGACCTTCTCTAACATGTTCAATGACTCCATCGGGGCCATTAACACGCAGGTTATTCCATTCTTGAACCACTTGATTCCATTTGTGGATCTGCCAACCCTGGCTTGGAAGACCGATCCAAACTGGACCAAGGTAGCCATTATCATGATTCAAGCTTGGTTAGGTTTCCCTTATGTCTATGTCATGACCACTTCTATCCTGCAATCTATTCCTGAAACCCTCTATGAGGCAGCGAAGATTGACGGGGCAGGGGCTGTCAAACGCTTCACCGCCATTACCTTACCGGTTATCCTGTCGGTGGCAGCACCAATCTTCATGACCCAATACACCTTCAACTTCAACAACTTCACCATGATCTACCTCTTCAACGATGGGGGTCCGGGTTCTGTTGGGGGCGGTGCCGGGTCAACCGACATCTTGATTTCTTGGATCTATAAGATTACCACCGGCCAATCACCACAGTTCTCCATTGCGGCGGCCTTGACCTTGATCATCTCCTTGATCATCATCTCGGTATCCTTATTCGTCTTCAAGAAGACCAACGCCTTTAACATTGAGGAGGCCTAATCATGAAAAATTTGACTAAATCAGCGAAATTTTCCCGTTATGTAGGCCAATTCCTGACCTACTTCTACATGGTTGTTCTCTCCATCATCATCATTTACCCGCTCTTAATTACCGTGAGTTCGGCCTTTAAGGCAGGGAACGTGACCGCCTTCTCCCTAGACTTGGGGATGCAATGGTCCTTGGACAACTTCACCCGTCTCTTCAACGAGACCAAGTACCTATCTTGGTACCGTAACACCTTGTTCGTCGCAACGACTACCATGGTGGTGCAAGTCTTCGTTGTCACCTTGGCAGGTTATGCTTACAGCCGTTACAACTTCATGGGTCGTAAGAAATCCTTGCTCTTCTTCTTAATCGTGCAAATGGTGCCAACCATGGCTGCCTTGACTGCCTTCTACGTTATGGCTGTCTTGCTCAACGCCCTCAACCAATTCTGGTTCCTCTCTCTGATCTATATCGGTGGTGGGATTCCAATGAACACCTGGTTGATGAAGGGTTACTTCGATACCGTGCCTTACGACTTGGATGAATCTGCTAACCTTGACGGGGCAGGCCACTTCCGGATCTTCTGGCAAATCGTCTTGCCATTGGTTCGCCCAATGATCGCCGTGCAAGCCCTCTGGGCCTTCATGGGACCATTCGGGGACTACCTCTTGGCTAAGTTCTTGCTGCGTAAGGAAGAGTCTTATACTGTCGCAGCCGGTCTGCAAACTCTGATTGCGGACCAACGTAACCAACGGGTTGCGCTCTTCGCGGCCGGTGCTATCTTAATCGCCGTGCCAATCTCAGCCCTCTTCTTCATGTTACAGAAGAACTTCGTGACCGGTTTGGTCAACGGGGGGACCAAGGGCTAACATTAGCACTTTACGGGGCAGGAAGCTTTTCCTGTCCTTTTTGTTTAGAGGGGGAATTCTTCCCTCATGACCTCTCGGCCTGGTTTTCCAGCGGGTGCCTTTATGGTATACTAGAGAGGTAGAATTCAATGAAAGTAGGAACCCGGATGTCCACAAAAGCATTTCCCCTTAATTACTTTGCCGCCATGGCAGGGCCAGTGTCGGCCTTCAAGGAGCGGCAACCTCTCAAACTCAGGCAGACTCTAGCTGTGATTCTCTTGATTATTAGCGTCATGATTCTACCCATTGCGGTTAAGATTGGCCAGCTCAAGATTGTCAGCCTAGATCAATTTGCTTCCCAGTCTATGGCCCTGCTAGACGACCAAGTAGCGGAGCAAGTGTCTCATTATGCGACCGGGCCCAATGGCCAGCTGGTCATGCCTAGCCAAGACACCAGTCTGCGTGACGATGACCAAGGCCGTGTCATGCTCCTGGCTCAAGATGATAGCCAGCAGCTAGAAGCTAGCCTGGCAGGCAAGGCGGGGGTAGCCTTCACACCTGAACGTTTCGTGGTGACGGCGGCAGGCAATCGCTTCTTGTCCCAGCCTTATGACCCAGAAGCTGACTTTAGACCGGCTACTAGCGCGGACAGTCTCAACCGGCTCCTATCTGGCCAGTGGTTCCAAAATAATCGCCTAGCCATTATTCTGACCATCTTCATTAATTCCTGGCTCTTGCTAGCGGTCAGCTTCCTAATCATGCTCTTTGGTGTGGCGGGCTTCCTGTCCTTTATGAAATTCACGGATATCTTCTCCATTAAGTCTTATGGCCAGGCCTTCCGGGTCTGCCTCAACTGCTTCGGTTGGCCAACCTTGGTGGCCGTCCTTGTAGGCTTTGTGACGGGCAACCCGGCCCATGTCCTAACTGGATTGGGCATTGCCTTTATGGCCATGATTATGTGGGTTTACTGGGCGACGCATTTCCAAGATGCCTATGTGGAAGCCAAATTGGCGGCCCAGGAGGATAAGTAGATGCGGATTTTGCTGGATGGGGATGCCTGTCCTGTTAAGGCCGAGGCCATTAGCCTAGCCGCCAAATGGGACCTGCCCGTCATCATCGTGGCCTCCTATAACCATGTCAGCAAGACCGACTATCCGTCTCATGTCCAGACGGTTTATGTGGAGCGGGGCGCTGACCAGGCCGACTATAAGATTGTGGCCTTGGTCCAGGCGGGCGATATTGTGGTCACCCAGGACTATGGTCTGGCGACCATTCTCCTTAACAAGGCCATTGTCTTGCATCACATGGGCTGGCGCTACCGGCCAGAAGCCATGGACCAGCTCCTGACCCAACGTTATATGGGCCAGGTCAGCCGGCGTAAGACGGGACGTTACGGAGGTAAGGGGCCCAAGCCCTTTGGTCGCCAGGACCGGGAGCGTTTCTCGGCCTCGCTAGAAGCCATCATTAGACAAGAAAAGCAAGAAGAAAAGGGAGCCGGCCTGTGAGCTTGCTCCCTTTTGCTATATAAAAAATCAAGCCCCACTTGCTTAAGACTAGCAAGTAGGGCTTGTGCTTTAGTTGGCTTCATCAATTTGAATGACGGTCACGCCGGCCTCTTCGATTTCCTTGAGGCGGGCAGGGTCGCCATAGGTGTCGGTGATGAGAATGTCGATCTTTTGAATGCCGGCTACCTGGAAGTTGGAGGTGACACCAATCTTGCGGTAGTCGGCCACTACGATGACCAGGCCGTGGGAGTTCTGGACCATGAGTTGGTTGACCTTGGACTCGCGGAAGTCGCCGGTGGTAATGCCGACTTGGGCGTTAATGCCGGAGCAGCCCATAATGCAGATATTGGCATTGATATGGCGCAGGGAGTCAGCCGCCAGTTCGCCGACTAGGGCCGCCTTAGGAAAATGAATCTCCCCCCCTGACAGGATAATGGTCGAACTTGGGTGCATTTCCTGTTCGCTCATACGCAGGTTGTTAGTGACCACCGTGACTGGCGTCTCCTTGAGATAGTCCATGACGTGCATGGCGGTGGTGGAGGTGTTCATATAAATGGTCATCTTTTCTTCTATATAAGTGGCGGCTTTTTCAGCGATGGCCTGTTTGATTTGTTCGATATGGGGATTTTGGGTATCACCTTCGAAAAAGGGCACCTCATTCAGGATGGCATAACCATGGTGGCGTTCGATAATGCCCATCTTAGCCAGCAGGTTCAAGTCGCGCCGCACCGTCATGGTAGACACCTTGGCCAAATGGGCTAGGCTTTCGACGGTTAGACTCTTGCTGGGTGATTGGTTGAGGGCCTGAATCATCAAATCACGCCGTTGACGAACATCTTGGACGGAACGTTTCATGGTGGACACTTCTTTCTAGTAATTTTTAACCATATCTTACCACAAAACAAGCATAAAACAAACATCGAACACAGAAAAAGCACATTAAATGTTAAATCGAACATAAAATTAGCTTGTAAGCGGTGTCTGGTTGCGTTATCATAGACATGTAAACATCGCTAGACACAAGTTAATGGAGGTAATAATGATGAGAACAATCCAAGATGTAACAAAGGATACTTGGTTGCGCGAGACCTTCCCAGAGTGGGGAACTTGGCTCAATGAAGAAATTCGTGACAAACAAGTAGAGCCAAATTCTTTCGCTATGTGGTGGTTAGGCTGTACCGGGATTTGGATCAAATCCGATCAAGGCACTAACATCCTTTGCGATCTCTGGACCGGTACAGGTAAACGCAGTCACGGGGCCGGCAACATGAAGAAGGGCCACCAAATGATGCGTATGTCCGGGGTAGAAAAACTCCAACCAAACTTACGTAACCAACCATTCGTCCTGGATCCATTCGAAATCGAAGGCGTGGACGCTTTAGTGGTCACTCACATCCACTCTGACCACTTAGACATTAACACCGCCGCTGCTGTGGCTAAGAACTGCCCAGAGGCTAAATTCGTGGGTCCTAAAGCCGTGGTCGATACCTGGCTCAAATGGGGTGTCCCAGAAGAGCGTACCGTGGTAGTGCGTCCTAACGAATCCGTTAAGATCAAAGACATCGAAGTCGTAGCCTTAGAAGCCTTCGACCGGACCGCCTTAGTGACTTGGGATGGTGACCCTGAATATGAACTCAAGGGTAAAATGCCACAAGATATGGACCTAATCGCCGTCAACTACCTCTTCAAAACTTCAGGTGGTAACATCTACCATGCCGGCGACTCTCACTTCTCTAACATGTTCGCTAAACACGGTAACGAACACAAGATTGATGTCTGCTTAGGGGCCTTCGGTGAAAACCCTCGTGGGATTACTGACAAGATGACCTCTGTTGATATCTTGCGTATGGCTGAGTGCTTGAATGCCCGCGTAGTCATCCCAGTTCACCACGATATCTGGACTAACTTCATGGCTGACACCGATGAAATCTTAGCCCTCTGGAACATGAAGAAAGACCGCCTGCAATATGACTTCCAACCATTTATCTGGCAAGTAGGGGGGCAATACAACTACCCACAAGACTTGAACAAGTTAGAATTTAACTTCTACCGTGGCTTCGACGATGCCTTCAGCAAGGAAAATGACGTGCCATTCCCATCCTTCTTATAAGACTGAACTAGAGGAGACTGACTAATGTTAAGAGAAATTATTGATGGTAATCGTTTCAGCTTCCAAGCTGGCTACGATTCCTGGGAAGATGCCATTCGCGCTGCCTGCGAGCCCCTAGTGGCTCAGGGCGTGATTGAGCCAGAATATCCAGGCTATATCATTGCCAACGTCCACGAATTTGGACCTTACATCGTGATTGCGCCGGACATCTGCATTCCCCATGCCCAAGAGGGAAGAGGGGTGAATGAAACCGCCGTTGCCTTTATGAATACAGACAAGCCAGTTGACTTCGGTCCTGGTGCTGATTACCAACCTCGCCTTTTCTTCGTCTTGGCATCTACAGACAATGAGAAGCACTTGGAAAACCTCTCTGAACTCGTGACCTTGCTCGATTCAGAAGAAGTGGTTGAGGCCTTTGTTAAGGCCCGCAGCAAGGAAGACTTACAATCTATTTTAGAGGGATTAGGTGAATAATATGGAATTTTTATTTGGTTTCTGGCAATTTTTCTATGCCAACATCTTTACCAAGCCTGAATACTTTGTCGGGCTGATTGTCTTAGTTGGTTATTTACTCTTGGGCCGCAAATGGTATGATGCCCTAGCTGGTTTCATCAAAGCCGTGGTCGGTTATATGATCCTGAACGTAGCAGCCGGCGGTTTGGTTTCAAACTTCCGTCCAATCTTGGTCGCTTTGGCTGACCGTTTCCAATTACAAGCAGCGGTTATCGACCCTTACTTCGGGCAAGCTGCGGCTGAAGCAGCCTTGAAAGAAGCAGGTCACGCCACTGGTTTGACCGTGCAAGTGCTCTTAGTAGCCTTCTTGGCTAACTTAGCCTTAGTCATCTTCCGTCGTTTTACCAAGGTGCGTACCGTCTTCATTACCGGTCACATCATGGTCCAACAATCTGCAACGGCTACCTGGCTCTTAGCTTTGGCTTTGGGCAATGACGTGAACCAATTACAATTCGTGGTGGTTTTAGGGATTGTCCTTGGGGTTTACTGGGCAGTGGCTTCTAACCTTACGGTTGAAGCAACTCAAGAACTCACTGAAGGTGGCGGCTTCGCTATCGGTCACCAACAAATGTTTGGTATTTGGTTAACTGACAAGTTAGCGCCAAAACTCTCTGGTAAGAACGACCGCAAGATCGAAGATTTGGAATTGCCTGGTTTCTTGTCTATCTTCAAGGAATCCATCGTGGCAACTTCTATCTTGATGATCGTCTTCTTCGGTGCTATCCTCTTAATCTTAGGTAAAGACTACTTAGTCAGCGTCAACGGGCAAGAAATTCTCAAGCTCAAGATGACCACTCTCAAAGAAACAGACGACTTCTTCTTCTACATCATGAAGGTTGCCTTAACCTTCACCGTTTACATCCAAGTATTGCAACTTGGGGTGCGCATGTTCGTGGCTGAATTGTCTGAAGCCTTCCAAGGGATCTCTAACAAACTCTTGCCAGGTTCTATGCCAGCGGTTGACTGTGCGGCTGTCTACGGTTTTGGTTCACCAAACGCTGTGACTATCGGCTTCCTCTTCGGGGTATTAGGTCAATTAGTGGCCATCATCGGTTTGATTGTCTTCAAGAGCCCTGTCTTCATCATCACTGGGTTCGTGCCTGTCTTCTTCGACAACGCGACCTTCGCTGTCTATGCTAACCACAAGGGTGGCTTGCGTGCTGCTTCTATCTTAACCTTCGCTTCTGGGGTCATCCAAGTATTGGGTGGGGCCTTGGCAGCTGGTGCCTTCGGCTTAGCTAAATACGGCGGTTGGCACGGCAACTTCGACTGGGACACTGTCTGGGTTGGGTTCGGTTTCTTAATGCAAAACTTACACTATGTAGGTTTGGGCGTCGTATTGGTGATCCTCTTGGCAATTCCTCAATTGCAATACCTCAAGAACAAGGAACACTACTTCACTATTGCAGAAGATTACGAAGCCTATTTAGAAGCAAAAGAAGCTTAATCGTAGTATAATAAAAACGTGGATGGCTTGACTGCGCTTACACCGGTCAAGCCATACCAATTTAAGAATGAAAAAGGAGCGAATAAAAAATGAAAGTATTAGCAGCATGTGGTTCAGGGATGGGTTCAAGCCAAATTATTAAGATGAAGATTACCAATGTCTTCCGCAAAATCGGAGTGCCTTTGGAAATCCACCACTGTGCGATCGCCGAAGCAAAATCCTTAGCTAAGGGCTATGATGTGGTTATCTGCTCCAAAGCCTTAATCGATGTCTTCGATGGCTTAGACTTACCAAACACTAAAGTCATTGGCTTACAAAACCTCTTATCTGAAAAAGAAATCACTGAGAAATTAGCTGAAAACGGCATTGGCGCCTAAGGAGGTTAAGCATGGGAATTCCTAATTTACAAGTTGCCTTAGACCATTCTAATCGTCCTGATGCCGTAGCGGCTGCCGTATCAGTTGGCCATGAAGTCGACATTATCGAAGCAGGGACCGTGCTCTTACTGGAAGTAGGGGGCGAAGTGGTTCAAACCCTGCGCAACATCTTCCCTGACAAAATCATCGTCGCTGACACCAAGTGTGCCGATGCGGGTGGGACTGTGGCTAAGAACGTGGCTAAGTATGGAGCTGACTGGATGACCTGTATCTGTAGCGCCACCATTCCAACCATGAAGGCCGCAGCCAAAGAAGTTAAGGAAATCCAAGTCGAACTATATGGTGACTGGACTTATGAGCAGGCTCAACAGTGGTTAGACGCTGGCATCAGCCAAGCCATCTACCACCAAAGCCGTGACGCCCTCCTAGCAGGTGAAACCTGGGGTGAGCGCGACCTAAGCAAGGTTAAGAAATTAATCGAAATGGGCTTCCGTGTCTCTGTAACTGGTGGCCTCAACGTGGACACCTTGGAACTCTTCCGTGGCGTCGATGTCTACACCTTCATCGCCGGTCGTGGCATTACGGAAGCAGCAGATCCTGCTGCCGCAGCCCGCGAGTTCAAGGACAAGATCCGCGAGATTTGGGGTTAGGCTATGACAACATTTGGTATTTATGAGAAGGCCCTACCTAAGGGTATTTCCTGGCAGGAGCGGCTAGAGCTAGCGGCTTCTCTGGGCTTCGACTTCGTTGAAATGTCCATTGACGAGACCGACGAACGTCTGGCTCGCCTGCAATGGACCGATCAAGAGATTGAGGCCGTCAACCAAGCCCAACGCTCCACAGGCGTCCGCGTCTATTCCATCTGCTTATCCGGCCATCGCCGTTATCCATTTGGGTCGGCTGATCCCGCTAAGCGCCAAAAGGCCTTGGAAATGATGCAGGAGTGTGTGGACCTAGCCGTTAAGTTAGGCGTCCGCAACATCCAATTGGCCGGCTATGATGTCTACTATGAAGACAAGACCGTGCTGTCGCGCGAGCTCTTTATTGAGAACTTAGATAAGGCAGTTAAGAAGGCGGCTGCCAAACAAGTCATGCTGTCCATTGAGATTATGGATGATCCCTTCATTAACTCCCTGTCTAAATTCATGGAAATCAAGCAACAAATCAAGTCACCATGGTTACAAGCCTATCCTGACTTGGGTAACTTGTCTGCTTGGCCAGAAAACAATCCAGGTTACGAGCTAGAGAAGGGGATTGACCACATTGTGGCTGTCCATGTTAAGGACACCAAGAATGTGACGCCAGACTTCCCAGGCCAATTCAAGTGTGTGCCATGGGGTGAGGGTGATGTCGACTTCTTAGGCTGCCTTAAGACCCTTAAGCGCTTAGGTTATGAAGGGACCTTCCTCTTCGAAATGTGGAGTGAGACCGACGACCAGCCAGCAGAACGTATCAAGGAAGCACAGGCCTTCCTAAAACCAATCTTTGAGGAGGCAGGATACTAATGAATCGTGAAGAAATCATTGCCAAAATGAAAGAACGCGTCTTCAATGCCAACTTGCAATTACCTGAATGGGGTTTGGTTCAATTAACTTGGGGTAATGCCTCTGAAGTTAACCGCGACTTAGGCGTTATTGTCATCAAGCCAAGTGGCGTGGACTACAAGCAGATGACACCTGACCAAATGGTGGTGACCGACCTAGACGGTAAGCCACTGGATGCTGATGGCTATCGTCCATCATCTGACCTGCCAACCCATGTGGTGCTGTATAAGGCCTTTCCTGGCGTCAATGCTGTGGTCCACACCCACAGTAAGTATGCGGTTTGTTGGGCTCAAGCAGGGCGTGATTTGCCTTGCTACGGGACGACACATGCGGATACCTTCTATGGGCCAGTGCCATTAACCCGGCATTTGACTGAGACAGAAGTGGCGGAAGCCTACGAAGTCAATACTGGGGTAGTCATCGCGGACACCTTCAAGGAACGCAACTTGGATCCATTGGCAGTACCAGGTGTCTTGGTTCAAGGTCATGGACCTTTCACTTGGGGGCCAACGATTCAAAAGGCCATCGAGAACAGCTTGGTATTGGATGAAGTTTGTCATATGGCGCTGGAAACAGAAGCCATTAACCCAGACATTCAGCCCTTACCACAATATGTGCTGGACAAACATTATTTCCGTAAACACGGGGCTAATGCCTACTACGGACAAAAATAAGCAAAACAAGGCTAGGGCGAGGGTCCTAGCCTTTTTGTATGGATGGCATCTTGTATTATGATTCTCAATAAGATATAATTAAATTATCAACATGTAAAGGTGGTCATTGAATGAAAAAACTACTCCTATCTGCAGCTTTCGCCTTAAGTTTAGTTGGCGCCCTAGCTCCAACCGTCTTGGTAGCAGCAGAAAGTTCATCAAGTTCCTCCAGCGCTTCTAGCGAAGCCTCTTCTTCTAGCTCAGAAGAATCTTCCAGCAAGAAAAAATCTCATTCAGAAGCGGACAAGGCTAACTGGGGTAAACGCAGCACACCGGTACCTTTAGGCCAAGAAAAGGAAGTTCAATATAAAGACTATATTGGAGGTAAAAAGGTTGATGTAAAGGCTAAGCTTTCCGTCTTAGAAGTTCTCAAGGGCAAAGAAGCTGAAGCTAAACTATTAGAGTTTGAAAGCTATAACAAAGAAGCTATCAAAAAGTTGGATAGTAATTATGAGTTAAACTTGATTAAACTCAAATTTGTTTATGAAAAGGGCGACGAAGATGAGCCTTTAAAAACGCCTTACCGACCAAAAGTATTTGATGCCAAAGGTAAGGAAGTTAAGGTGGATTTCTATGCGGATGTGCCAAACGAGAAGAAGTTCTCCGATATTGAACTCTATCCAGGTAGTGACCATGAAGGGTATGTGGTAGTGGCTGTTCCTAAAGGTGGCGACTATTCAATTTCCTATGACTTTGGCAAGCCTGTTTTCTTCAGCACGACTAAGGAATAGACGCAGACAAGTCCGGCTAGGGCAAGAGCCTGAGCCGGGCTTTATGATTGACAGTCAAGGCTTTATTGTCAGGCAATTGGCAAGAAGCTATCATCAATTTATTAAGATGTAAAGGTGGTTATGGAATGAAAAAACGACTCCTATCAGCAGTTTTGGCTTTAAGCCTAGTAGGTGCTGTGGCCCCAACATTCTCGGTGGCAGCTGAAAGCTCTTCAAGTTCTTCTAGCACTTCTAGCGAATCTGCTTCCTCTAGCTCAACAGAATCTTCTAGCAAGAAGAAAGCTCATTCAGAAGCTGATAAAGACAAGTGGGGCAAGCCTGATAGTCCCGTGCCTTTGGGACAAGAAAAGGAAATTACCTATAAGGAATATTTTGGCGATCAAAAGGTGATGACCACCATTAAGCTTTCAGTTCTAGAAGTTCTTAAGGGCAAGGAAGCTCAAGATAAATTACTAGAATTTGAGGATTCAAATCAAGACGAAATTGACAAGTTGGATAGTAAGTATGAATATCATCTAATTAAGGTCAAATTAGTCTATGAAAAAGGCGACGAAGATTATCCTTTAGACACTATTGAAATGTTTCCAAGAGTTTTGGATCTTAAGGGTAAGCAAATTGAGCAAGAGGTCTTTCCAAGCATTCCAAAAGAGCTCATGTTTGAAGATTATAGTCTCTTCCCTAGTGCTGAACATGAAGGCTATGCCACGATTAAGGTGCCAAAAGACGGTGATTATACTATCGCCTTCAGCAATATCAACCCTGTTTTCTTCAGTACGAACAAGGAATAAACTTAATCAGTCCGGGCGGGGGACACCCTTGCCCGGGCTCTTCTTATGCCAAAATTCCAGGGGAAAGACCTTGCCAAAAACCACCTTCTGTGGTAAGATAATCAAGTACTGTCGCCGTAGTGTAAAGGATATCACACAAGATTCCGGTTCTTGTAATGGGGGTTCGATTCCCTCCGGCGATGTATGAAAGCCCCTCTTAGTGAGGGGCTTTTTTGTCAGTAAATAATTCATCTTTCGCTCGAGATAATGATTGACAGACTTTGAGATTAGGCCTATAATTTGGTTAAGAAGATAGCAGTAGTACTCTGACCGCAACATGTGGAGGAGCTATGCGCGCAAAACGCTACTTATTCTCCCAAGAATAGGTAGTGTTTTTGTTTATCTTTATCTTAGAGGAGATGAAACCATGAGGCCCTTTAAAAGTTTGGAGCAACAAATTCAGATTCTTAGAGAACGAGGCTTAGCGTTTGATAATGAAGAAGAGGCTAAGCTATATTTGTTAGATAACAACTATTACAACATCATTAATATGTATAGCAAGGTCTTCCAAGAAAATACCAATCAATATGTCACTGGAACAGAATTCAAAGAAATAAAGGCGCTACATATTTTAGACACAGAAATAAAGGCTAACCTAATGAAATTTATTTTAGTGGCCGAAAAACATTTTAAGTCGATTTTGTCTTACTACATGGCAGAAGAATACCATGATGAGCCTTATGCTTATTTGAGAACTTCCAGCTACCCCGATACATCGCCACTAGAGATTAGCAGAACGCTTTCTGATATTTCGAGGAAAATCTCCTCTCTAATCCAGAAAAAGGAGCCAAATTCTGTTAAACACCATCACAGCAACTATCATGACGTCCCTTTATGGGTGATTATAAATGAGTTAGAGTTTGGGACGGTTAGATACATGTACAAGCATTCTAGTTCTAGAGTCCGAACAAAAGTGGCGCGAAGATTAGCTCAGTTTTTATACTCCAATACAAAGGAGTCTGTGCAACTTCCGCCAGAATACATAGATCGAATGCTTGAGCATATTAATGAGATACGAAATTGTGTGGCTCATAATAATAAACTACATCATTTTACTTGTCGAAAGCATTTATACCATGTCGCAGTATTATTTGAACCCTACGGCGTTTTAAAAGATAGTCCGAAGAACACAGTATTCAGTACCTTTTTGACTTTGCAATGCTTTATGCCAGATAAAGATTACAGAATATTCTACAATACCTTGCTTAAACGATTCAAGGTGCAGTCCAAAAATATCTCGACCATTCCATTTAGTAAGGTGTTAGAATGTTATAGCTTCCCTGACGGATGGCATCTTTCTGAAAAGCGAGCCCAACAAACCAAAGAATAATTTGATTACTCCCCCTATGCAAGTTTAACTTGTAGGGGGAGTTTTGGTGTGCTCGGAATAACAAAAAAGTTCGTGGCAGCTAAACCCTTTGATATTAATCAGAGGAAGGCATAAATCAAACAGAAATTTCAACTACGGGACAAGAGTTGACATTTACCTTAACTAGGGTAGAATGTTAGTAAGTGTAAGATTAAAAAAAGATGATAAAAATAAGATGTTATCTAATTTTAGATAGAAAGGCTATAGGGTCCGTATTCTGGCTAGGAGGAGACATTTATGAGACAGTACCATTTACCTGCACAAAATATTGAAATTAAAGATCGTGTCTTATTTAAGTCGCCAACTTTAGTAATAAATGAAGGAGATGTTATAGGCATCATCGGTAAAAATGGTAGTGGGAAATCCACTTTATTAGCCTCTATAGCGAAAATATGCGAAAAACAAGGTCTAACAAGTGTTCTTTCTACTTTCTCCAATTTGGCCGATATAGGTAAAAGTGGTGGTGAGACCGTCATGGATAAAATGGTGTCTACTTTGAAAGAAACGAATTGCCTTTATCTATTGGATGAGCCTACTACCTATCTTGACGTAAACAATATAGCTAATTTGATTGCCCTGATTGAAAGAACCCATGGAACTTTTTGCATTGTAAGTCATGACCGTGATTTGTTACGTCGTATCTGTAATAAGATATGGGCGATTGAGAAAGGGCAGCTTACTGAATATGAAGGTAATTACGATCAATATCAAGATCAGCTCCTGATTAGGCAACAAGAATATCAGTCCGACCTTAAGAAATATCATCAAGAGACAAAACGTTTAAAACAGACCATTCAAGCCCAGTATGAGGAGCAAGAACGTAAAAGTAAGAAGCCTAGAAAGCTTAGCCCATCAGAATATCGAATCACAGGTATGAAAACAAAACTGGCAGTAAAAAATAAGAAAAGTCATAAGGCGCGTTTACAATTAGTAGATAGATTGCAAGCAATGGATAAGCCGGAGCCTGTTACCGAGCAGTATGATGTCTCTTTCTTAACTTATTCGCAAAAGAATATCAATCGAACGCTTTATATCCCGCCAAAAAGATGTACCGTTCAAGGAAAAGTACTTTGGGATTTACCTGCGCTTACCTTGATGAGTGGGCAAAAACTTGCTATTACAGGGAATAATGGAACTGGGAAGACTAGCTATCTTAATTATGTTAATTCAATTATCCCTAGCCACTATCGAAAGGGCTACTTTCAACAGCAGAACTCAGATAGTCAAGATGATGATCGTACCCTCTACCAAATGGTTCGTGATGTGTCCTCATTAAGCCAGCATGAATTGCGAACTATGATGGCAGTGTTAAATTTTAAAACATATAATATTGAGACTAGGGTGAATCAGCTTAGTAGTGGAGAGAGAGCTAAGTGTCACTTACTCTGCTTACTGATTCAAGATTTAGATGTTCTACTTGTCGACGAAGCAACAAACTTTTTAGATATAAAGGCGCTTGAAGCATTAGAACACATACTTAAGAAGTTTCCAGGCATCTTACTATTTGTAAGTCATGATAAGACTTTTGTCTCAGCCCTTGCTACTTCTGAGCTAAGTTTAGATCATCAGGTATTATCAAGTAGTCGGATCGATAGTTGTGAACATGAGACAAGAAATAAGAGAAGTGGTCGTAAAGATGAGCTGACAATATTAGAATTCAGAATTAGCTCGCTATTGAGTCAGTTGTCAGTCAATCCAAATGCAGAGTTAGAAGAAGAATATCAAAAGCTGTTAGCTGAGAGAAATAAGTTAAGTAAACTAAGATAGAGTAAACCGCCCTTATTAGGGCGGTTTTTAATATCTAGGATAGAATGTCCACATACTGCCCTAACGGTCATTAAGCCCAATCCTTTTCCATACACTTTCACCTATATTTATGGTAGACTAGCATCATAGAATGTGAGGAGGCGACTGCCATGACAGATTGTATTTTTTGCAAGATAATTGAAGGCCAGATTCCCAGTGCCAAGGTCTATGAAGATGAGGATGTCTACGCCTTTTTAGATATTACCCAGGTGACGCCAGGCCATACCCTGGTGATTCCTAAGACCCATGTGGCTAATATTTTTGAATATGATGAGGACTTGGCGGCTAAGGTCATGACTAAGTTGCCTAAGATTAGTCGGGCAGTCCGCCGTGCCTTCCCTGATATGTTGGGGCTTAATATCCTCAATAACAATGGTCAGGCAGCCAGCCAGACGGTTTTCCACTCCCATATTCACTTAATTCCCCGCTATCAAGGGGATGGCGATGGCTTTGGCTGGTCCTTCGCCGACAACAGCAAGTCTTACACATCAGAAGAATTTAGCGCTCGGGCGGCTGCTATTGCCAGCGCCTTAGCACAAGAGGAGGAAGCATAATGGGTAAATTTACACGCGGGTTCGTCTTAGGCGCCTTGGCGGCTGGGGCTTGGACGCTATTTAATGTCAAACAAGATGGGGCGACTACTCGCCGCCAGCTTAAGTCTTATGTCAATGATTTCTGTCAGGATAGCCAACAATTGGGGCAAGATACTTGCCGTATTCGCCGGGCCTTGCACGAGGTAACTGACAAGGGCTTGCCGCTCTTACAGTCAACGGTAGGGGAAGTACAGACGCTCTTCCGTCGGTTTCAGGAAGCCAATGGGCCCCGCATCCGTCGCACCCAGGAAAAAGTTGAAAAACTTAACTCGGATTTAGAAGAAGCCCAGGAAAATGTGAATAAATCGTAACCTTTTCGTGGATTTTCGACTTCTTCATACTCATTTCACAGCAAATGTGTTATAGTAGTACAGTAATCAAAAAATTAATGTTATATAAGGGATTGATTGAATGAAAAGAACAACACTTAACCGTATGATGGCTTTTGCCTCTGTCTTAGTTTTATCAGGTGCAGTTGCCAATACTGCCAGCGTGGTTTACGCGCAAGACAACGTTGCCACTGTAGGTGACCAAACCATCACCAAGGAAGATCTCTACAACCAAATGAAAAAAGACGCTGGTTTAGTAACCTTGCGTTCTATGATCTTGCAAAAGGTATTGGAAATGAACGCGCCTAACGCTGCAGACATCAAGAAGAAAGCAGAAGAAGAAGTCGCTAAGCAAATCGAAAAAGTTGGTGGCGAAGAGAAGTTCCAAGAACTCTTAACCTACCAAAAATTAGGTTCAGTTGAAGACTTCAAGAACCAAATTTACATCCGTAACCTCTTCAACGAAGTGGTTTCTAAGCAAATCGACCAATCCGATGCAGCTATCGAAGACTACTACAACAACACTTACCAACCTAAGATGGAAGCTCAACACATCTTGGTTGACACTGAAGAAGAAGCAAAAGACATCATCTCTAAATTAGATGCTGGCGAAAACTTCGACGAATTAGCTAAGAGCTACTCTAAAGACGGGTCTGCCCAACAAGGGGGTCTCTTATCACCCTTTACTTCAGGTCAAATGGTTAAGGAATTTGAAGATGGGGTTAAGGGTCAAGCTAATGGCGAATACACCAAGACACCAGTTAAAAGTAAGTTCGGTTACCACATCATCAAGACCATCAACAATGGTGAGAAGAAGCCATTGGCAGATATCAAAGACGATGTGAAAAAAGAATACTTAGACAGCAAGATTAAAGATCAAAAATTTTCTTACAAGATTATTGGTAAATTAATCGAAGCGGCTAAGGTTCAAATTGACGACGCTGACTTAAAAGACGCGGTTAAGGAACTAGTAGACTTAGCTAACCAACCAGATGATGTATCATCAAGCAGTTCTGAAGCTTCAAGCGAATCTTCCAGCGAGTCTTCAAGCAACTAATTGGCTTTAATTGACTTTTGCGCCTTAGGCTGACTAGGGCGCAATTTTTCTATTTTAATCTCGGCTCAGAAAGGAGGGTGCCCATGCAGCGCCATGGCCATCGAATGTTGGTTTATCTCTCGCTTCTGGTCGCCCAAGGGGTGGTCATTAGCATATTTGAACGTATGTTGCCGTCGCCTTTTGTCTTTGCGCCGGGGGCCAAACTAGGTTTGGCTAATATTGTCACGCTCTTGGCTCTTTTCACCTTGACGCCGCGCCAGAGTTTTCAGGTGGTTAGCCTGCGTTTACTGGTCACTCTCCTGGTAGGGGGGACCTTCTCCATGTTCTTCTATTCCTTGGTGGGTTCTTACCTGTCCTTCGGGGCCATGCTCTTAGTCAAGCAGCTGGGGCCTAAGCGGGTTTCGGTCGTTGGACTCTCCATACTGGGAGGCATGCTCTTCAATGTGGGCCAGTTGTCAGTAGCCGCCTGGTTCGCCCGCTCTTGGACCCTCTTCAACTATCTGCCCTGGCTCAGTCTAGGGGGCTGTCTGGCCGGGCTAGCTGTCGGGGTCTTGGGCTACTATCTCTTGGAAAACAACCACACCTTACAATACTACCAGCAGGTCAGTCAGAAGGAGACCTGGTTTTAGCAGGATGGGACTTAGGTCCCGTCCTTTTTTGTTGCTTATATAATATTTGTATATTAGTTAAAATAGGAAAAATTAAGTGTTCTCTGATTATAGATTCAAGGAATTCCGCTAAAAATCAGCTGTTCCATCATCATATTGCCAAACAATATCCCGAATCCCCTAAGTTTCTTCGGATAAAAGGGCCCCTTTTTGGGTATTTATAAGTGAGGGGGAAATTCTATGTCCTTAGCAATTGAAGAACAAGCCCATGATCTCATTGTTAAAGCCGTCTCCCAAGGTGTATCCGACATCCACCTGATGCCCAAGCCTGACCACTATGTCCTTTACTTTCGTCTCAATGGCCTCTTGCATGAAGTGGGCAGTCAGGACCTAGACTGGGGCAAGCGGCTCATCAATTACTTCAAGTACCGGGCGGATATGGATGTAGGGGAGAAGCGCAAGCCCCAGTCGGGCGCAAGCCATCTAGAACTAGATGGACAGGCTGTGGAATTGCGTTTTTCGACCATTGGGGATGTCCACCTGCGAGAGTCTTTGGTCATTCGGGTCATACAGTCGCAAGCGCGTCAAGGCGGGCCCTTGCTGACTTATTTTCCCAAGGACCTGGACATTCTGCGACGCTTAATCCGATGCAAGTCGGGCCTCATCCTCTTCTCGGGGCCAGTCGGTTCGGGCAAGACTACCACCATCTATCACCTGCTTAGAGAACGACTGCAAGAGGAGTTCATTCAGGTGATTACCATGGAAGATCCGGTGGAAATCTTCGAGCCCCGTTTCCTACAGACCCAGATAAATGAGGCAGCTGGTATCTCTTATGATGTCATGATTAAGGCCAGCCTGCGTCATCATCCGGATGTCTTAATGATTGGCGAAATCCGGGACGAAGAGACGGCTCGTATGGTCATCCGGGGTGCCTTAACCGGGCACTTGATGATTGCGACCGTCCATGCCAAGGATAGCTTGGGCGTCATGGCGCGTTTGGCTGAGCTTAGTATTAGTCAGGCTCAGCTGACCCAGACCTTGATTGGCATTGTCAGTCAACGCCTGATTCCGCGCTATTGTAGCCTCTGCCAGTCCAGTTGTCAGTTAGCCTGCCAACATCACCCGGTTGGGGCTAAGCGCTTGGCCCTGCTAGAGATTCTGTCAGGACAGGCCTTGCGCCATCATCTGACCCAGGAGCTAGCAGAGCCTGCCTATCAGACTCTGAACGACAAGCTGAGAAAGGCGTGGTCCTATGGCTTCATCGATGGGAAGGCCTACCTGCAATTTGAAGTGGTTTGAGCGGCTCAACCAACCCAAGAAGCTGCCCCTAGTCCAACAAGCCTATGTCTTGTCGGTCCTAGCGGATTTGTTGGGCCAGGGCTTTGCCTTAAGCACAGCCCTGAAATTTCTGGCCCTCTTAATGCCTAAGTATCAGGCCTTGCTTCTGAAGGTAGATGCGGCCTTAGTAGAAGGGCAGAGCCTAGAAAAATCCCTGGCCCAATTAGGCTTTGGGACCAAGATCGTGGCACAACTCTTCTATGCCAGTCGCCAGAATCGCCTGCAGGAAGCCTTAGTTCAAGCAGCTCAGCGCCTGCATCAGGCCCGGCTCTTCCGTAAGGAAATGGCCAAGCAATTAGCCTATCCGGGCATGATGGGACTCTGTCTAGTTGGCATGCTATTCGGGATGAGAACCTTTATCTTGCCCCAGGTCACCAGCTTTATTAGCCAGGAGGTATATGAGCGGGAATGGCTAGTCCGCTTCTTAATTGGCTTTTTCACCTATTTGCCCCAACTGTCCTTGTTCTTACTGGCAGTGGGCCTACTAGGTTTGGGAGTAGGGGGACTACTCCTGCAAAAAGCCTCTTACCTCAAGCGATATGTCTGGCTGAGACCCATGCCGCTTCTAGGCAAGTGGCTGTCCTGGCAGCTGACCCAGCAGGTGGCCTACGAGTTGGGCTACTTTCTGGCAGGTGGTCTATCCCTTCAACAAATGTTGCAGGTCTGGATGGACTATCCAGTCGATCCTTTTCTGGCTGAACTAGCCCATTATCTGATGGCCGGCTGTCTGGAAGGGAGGCCCCTAACCCAGCAGATGAGCCAGCTAGGTCTCTTCACCCGCCAATTCCCTCTCATTATTGAGCAGGGTGAATTGACCAGCCAGCTATCAGCCAAATGCCTGGTCTATGCGGCCAAGCTAGGTCGGGATTTGCAGGAAGACTTGACCAAGAAAATCCACTTTATCCAGCCTATTCTCTTTGTTTTCATCGGCTTGCTGGTGGTGGCCATGTACTTGGTCATGATGCTGCCAATGTTGACCATTCAGGGCTTGTAGTTTTGCGCAAGGACAAAAGGAGGTCATAACATGAAAGCAAGGGTGCTGAAGGGTCGGCGGAAGAATGCCTTCACGTTGATCGAAATGTTGATCGTCCTTATTATCGTAGCCCTTCTCATGGCCATTATTATTCCAAACGTGGCTGGTCAGAAGGAAAGAATTGAAAAACAAGCGCGTCAGAATATGGCGCAAATCATCGAAACCCAAGTCAATACCTATAAATTGGCAGAAAATGATAGCGAGGTAACAGTCAAAGAACTGAAGACTGCTGGCTACTTGACTGATAAGCAGGTAGAGGAAGCCAAGAAGCTCTTGCAGTTGGATGAGAACACGACCATTACCCTGCCAATTAATATTCCTCAACCATGATGGCAAGTCGACTAGATCGCCAGGCTGGCTTTAGCCTCTGGGAGTCGCTCTTGGTCATGGTCATTCTCAGCCTCGTCTTGTGGTGCTTTTCCAGTCTGCCCATGGGCAATTTTCTGGCAGAATGGCGCTGCCGTCTATTCTGCGACCAATTAGCTCAGGCCTTACTGGTCAGTCAGACCCAGGCCATTAGTCGCCACCAGACCTATCGGGTGGTCTTCGAGACGGGCGGCAATCAAGTGCTGATTGAGCCCTTGGGTCAGGCCCAGGCGCGACAAGTCTATGCCTTGCCCCAAGATTGGCAACTGGTTACTTTCTTGCAATTTCATTATTTTGGTGATGGACGCACCGAGAAATTCAAGACCGTGACCTTGGTCAATCGGGTAACAGGCCAAAGGCACCATATTCGTTTTCAGTTGGGGAGTGGACGCTTTGAAATGGATTAGTGGTCACCGCCATCCTAAGGGGAGCAGGGGACATGTTGCCCTGGAAGCTTTGGTGGGCTTCCTCCTCTTGGGGGCCATGATGGCCCTCTACCTTCCAGCCCTGCATCAGGCTTACCAGCGACTTGAGGACAGTCAAGTGGCTAGTCAGGAGTGGCGGCTCTTTGCCCTGATGGTGGAAGGTTGGATGCGACAAGACCAAGACTGGCTAATCCAGGCCAGACAAGCCCATCCCCAAATCGTTGAGTTTGCTTGTCAGGACAAAGACTGTTGGATTGAGTTTGAGCGGGGGAGTCATTACCATGTTCAAGCGACGGACTAGGCAAGGCTTTACCTTAGTGGAATGTCTCTTTAGCCTCTTAATTTTGGCCTTGCTCTTTGAGGCGGCCATCCTAACCCTGCAGTCCTACCAGCGTTGGATTAAGGCAGCCGAGACCGATCATGGCCTAGAGTGGCAAAACTTCGTCATGGTCTTCGAGGCCGAGCTCAATCACTTTCAAGTCCAGCAAGTGGGTCTGGACTATCTGGACCTGGTGGACAGGCAAGATGACAAGAAGACTTATCGCATTGTTTTGAACAAGCACCGCCTCTATAAGCAAGCTGGCTACCAGCCCTATCTCTATCAAGTAGCGGAGTGGCGGCTGGCACAATTTGGAGAAAGTTTGCGAGTGGAGGTGAGCTTCACCAATGGACAAGTCTACCAAACCTACTTTTGGCTCAGGCCAAGGCAAGATGAAAGTGGGCCCTAGAGGCTTTACCTTTCCCTTAGTGCTAGCCTTCATGCTGATTAGTCAGCTGACCCTAATGGGCGTCCTGTGGCTTTTGGCTGGCCACACGGCCCATTTACATGAAGTTAGTCGTTACTATCAGGCCAATATTCAATGGTCTATGGTCAAATCCCAACTTAGACGTGACAGAGAAGAGCAAGCCAAGGGCTTGCTGGTGCAAATCCAAGACCAGGTGCCCTTCCTCCTGGGACAGGTCTTGGGTCTAAGTGAGACGGGGGCTATGCGTCAAATTGATGGAGCGCATTACCTGGTTGATTTGACGCAAGGCCCCCACAAAGGGGAAAGAATCTTGGTCCGGGTACGACTGGATCTATCACCCCAGTTAGCGGCCGGCTTAGATAAAAAAGCCTGGCAAGCCTTGGTGGTCTATGAGCCAGGTCCAATGGAGAGGGACTGGCAAAGTGACCTAGCAGCCTTAAAAGAAGTGGCGGCTCAGGCAGACCCCAGCTTAAGTCAGGACAATTTTATCAAGGCAGACCACCAAAGTAGGCAGGGCCACTGGGCGCCGCAGGAGATGGGCGGCCAAGAGTGGCAGTTTGCGGATGGTCAAATTGAGCTTGGGCCAGACGGCAAGACCTACCTCAATCGTGTGGGTGATGATTATGAACGACAGGAGACCTTTGACTCCTGTCAAGGAGACTATGTGTTGCTATATGAGTTCCTTCACTATGAGTTAAAATAAAAAAGACCGCAGTTTAGGCTAGGCCTAGGCTGCGGTCTTTTGGGTGTCAGAACTAGCTTAGCTAGCCAAGGCCACTGTTCACAGCAGGGACCTTCCTATCCACCATCCGGGTGCGGCCTCTTAAGGAGACCTATGATAGGCTGACGATGGCAACCTACCAGGTTGCGCATCGGCTCATCGAGCTCTAAGTATAACATAGGGGAGAGGCTAGCGCAAGGCCTGGTTCCAAAGAAAAAGGCCAGGACAAACCTAGCCTCACTCACTCTATTAGTTGTTACGCATAACTTCCAAACGGTAGCCATCTGGGTCTGTCACGAAGAAGTAGCGTGGTGGTTTGCCAGGCAAGCCCTTCATTTCAGTTGTGGCATAGCCTGAAGCCAAGCAACGTTCATGAACAGCTTCCAAGTCATCAACACCCAAGGCCAAGTGGCTGAAGCCATCGCCGACTGTATATGGACCGTGGTCGTAGTTATAGGTCAATTCCAATTCGAAGTCACTGCCTGGAACCGTTAAGTAAACCAAGTCGAAGCCATGGTCAGGATAGCGGCTCTCGCGGTTAACGGTGAAGTCGAAGAGTTGAGTATAGAATTTAAGGGTTGCTTCCAAGTCTTGGACGCGGATGCAAGCATGGAGTAAAGTTTGTGCCATGGGATACCTCCTAAGTATTGATACTTATAGTTTACATTTTTAAGGACTCGAAAGCGAGCGGAACGATTTGGCTAACCGTGGTCTCGTAAATCTGGCCGTCGCGACGAGTCAGATAGACGGGTACATCAGGCCGGCAGAATTCCACTAGGACCTGGCGGCAAATGCAGCAAGGCGGTAAGAAATCCTCTGTATCTCCGGCAACGGCGATAGCCTGGATGGATTTAGGACCGTAACCTTGGGTGACAGCCGTGAAGATGGCCGTCCGCTCCGCGCAGTTGGTAGCACCGAAGGAAACATTCTCAACATTGACCCCTTCAATGATTTGGCCATCATCCATTAAAAGGACCGCCCCAACCGGAAAATGAGAATAGGGCGCATAAGCCTTGGGCAGGAGTTGGCGAGCCCGTTCAATCAAGCTTTCTTTGCTATATGTTGCCATGTAAAGTCACCTACTTTTCTTGTGTCTTTCTATTTTACACTAAAAGGGCAGAAAAGGAAACGTTTTTAGACAAGATAATAGGAGTTTTTCAAAACCTATGGCTAGCTTGGGTTTGGTCTCTTACTATGTTATATTATATTTAGAGGTGTTCAGCTTTTTACTTACAAATGACTTCGCTTTTTTGGTATACCTAGTCGATAGAATTTCTGATACGCTATAAGTGTGAGGGTGAGATAAATGAACATGATAGCTAATGATAATAGGTTGCGGCGCCAGGAGATTATGTTACGTTTACTAGATTATGAGACCTTAAGTTACCAAAAACTTTCGGATCAATATTTTGTTTCGCGTAGCAGCTTGTCCAATGACTTCAACCTCATTAAACATTTTTTCCAAAAGGATGGCGCCAGTTTGTCCTTTAATAATTCAGGTACCTTCTTTAGTGGTAGCGAGATTCAAGCCCAGCAGATTTTGAAGCGTCTCATGATTAGTCAGCATCCGCCATTTTATTTAGAAAATTTTGACAGCGCTTTATATAATCGGATTATCTTGTTACTACAGGAATACAGCGACTCTTTACAACAGCCTATTCCGGGCGATAATATGGCTCAAATTAGCACGAGCATTTGTCTCTTAATTGGTCGGGCTAAGGCAGGCCATCGTATTCAACTTTTGGACACGAATTACTTGGAGCCAACGCGTTATTACCCTCGTTTGTGGGAGCTAATTAGCCAGCTAGAGGCAGTCTGCGACCTGGTTTTTAGTGCCAGCGAATTAGTTTATCTAGTGACCATTTTATTAGGGAGTGGCTTTTCTCAAGAAGCGGGTCAGATTCAAGAAGGCCTAAAAAATCAAATTCGTGCGCTCATTCAAGATGTGTCGCTCATTATTAATTTGGATTTGCTGGATGACCATAAGTTGCTGGAAGACATCGCGATCCATATGAATCAGCTCTTCACTCGTCTTCAAGCTAAGATTAGCCTGGTCAATCCGCTTCTAGCCGATATTAAAAGTAACTATCATGCTCTCTTCCAAGATGTCAAGTACCTCCTAACCAACGAGGGCAGTCGCTATGGCTTGCCAGCTACATGCCCACTTATATCGGATGACGAGATTGGCTTTCTAGTCTTGCATATCCAGGCGGCCATTGAGCGCAAATTTATCCAGAAAAAGGTGGTGATTGTCTCTCCTAACGGAATTGGTGTAAGCACCTATATCAATGCCAAGATTCAAAGGCTCTTGCCAAACTTGCACGACATACAGATTGTGTCCTTGAAGCAACTGGAGAAATTAGAGGTAGAAGATATTTCCTTCATTATCTCGACGGTTCCTATTGAAGGCCTTAAGCGCCCAGTGATTACCATTAGCCCCTTATGTACGGAAGAAGACATGCGGCAAATTATGACGGCCTATGCCGAAGTGGTAGCCCGGCAGTCCACGCTCAACCAGTACCAAATGATGAATCATGGTAGGGGGCTGATTAATGGCATCTATAAGGGGAATTTCAAGACGCAAGAAGAGGCGCTCAGCTTCTTGTTAGATCAACAGCCGGACATGAACCAGGCCAAGAAGACGCAAGTACTAGCCTCCATACTAGAAAGAGAAGCTCAACAATCCACCTATCTGGATAAGGGCATTGCGATCCCTCACGCTAATCCCCAATTAGTCGAGACTAGCAATATTTCGGTCTTACTCTTAGATAAAGCGATTGCCTGGGGTTACGACAAGGTGGATGTGATCGTCTTACTTTTGGTAGCAAAAGAAGAAACCTCAAAGGTAGGGGATGTCATGTACTTTATTGTGGAAGGTGTCCGCAATAAACCTTGGTTACTAAAACAATTGGAGAACGACTATGGAATGTGTGAATGAACTACTAGAGAATGCCCAAGTGGTAGAGCGGGTAGAGGATTGGCAGTCAGCCCTTAGGTTGGCGGCACAGCCACTCCTGCTAAAGGGCAATATTAGCGAGGACTATGTGACCGCCATGATGGATTCAGTCATTCAAAACGGTCCTTATATGGTGATCGGAGACGAATTTGCCTTAATGCATGCAAGACCAGGGGAAGGGGTGAAGCAAATCGGAGTGTCCTTATTAATCGTTAAGCAAGCGGTCGATGTCTGTGGTAAGCCGGCTAAGGTCTTCTTAGTTCTAGCGGCCGTCGATAACACTAGTCATCTGGCTCTCTTGCAGGAACTCATGACCGTGTTCATGGATGAGGACAAATTCCAATTAATTAAGTCAGGGCAGTTAGCACAAATCAAAGACAGGTTAAAGGAGGAAGTCAAATGAAAATTCTAGCAGTATGTGGATTTGGTGTCGGGAGCTCCTTGGTCTTAAGAATGACCGTCGAAAAAGTAGTCAAAGAACTGGGAATTGATGCGGAGGTCGAAAATACTGACTTGTCAACAGCCAAAGCGACGCCAGCGGATGTCTACTTCACCAGTTTTGAATTACAACAAGAATTAGAAAAAACCATTAAAGCTCCTATCTATCCAATTAAGAAATACATGGATGTCAATGAAGTAAGGGAACAATTTAAACGCTACCTAGCATCTAAAGGAGAATAACCATGGATATTATTACGGATAACATATTACGAAATCCCCCTGTATTACTTGGCTTAATCGCCATGTTCGGGCTTTTGGTTCAACACAAGCCGATCTCTGATGTTATCAAGGGGAGTTTGACAGCTGCCTTCGGGATGGTTATCTTGTCGACAGGGGTCAACATGTTGTTGGGTTCCATTGCACCAATCAATACGGCCGTTCAAACCAGCCTAGGGGTCAGTGTATCAGAAGGCTTGTCTGACGCTTCATTTACGGCTGAGTATGGTGGGACAGTGGGTGTCACTATGTTCGTAGCGCTTGCGCTGCACCTGGCGATTGCCAGATTCACACCGATTAAGACCATTTTCTTAACAGGTAACATGCTCTGGTGGTTCCCATTCGTTATTGTGGCTGGTCTGGTGGAAGCCAAGGTATCGGGTACTATGTTAATCATTGTGGGGGCCGTCTTATCCGCTCTCTACTGGTCATTGGGGCCATGGATTACACGTCGCTTTGTCTGGGATGCCACAGGGGATGATTCCTTCTTAATTGGGCACCCAACTGGTATTCTCTGTATCATAGCAGGGAGTGTAGCCCGTGTGGTAGGGGACAAGAAAAAATCAACCGAAGATCTTGATCTCCCTGCTGGGCTATCTTTCTTCCGCGAAATTTCCATCACCGGTGGCTTGGTCATGTTAGTCATGAACCTGATTGTAGGTTGCTTCATTCCAAGTCTAGTGCCAGCTAAGAATAACCTCATTAGCTACTCCATTCAATCTTCCTTAGAATTTGCTGGTGGTCTTTTGGTCTTACTCTATGGGGTTCGCTTATTGATTAACCAAATCATGCCAGCCTTCCAAGGGATTGCTGAAAAAGTGGTACCTGGTGCTAAAATGGCTTTTGACGTACCAATTTTATTCAACTATCGGCCAAATGCCGTTTTAATCGGTTTTATCATCGCCATGATTAGTTCTACTGCTATGATTCTGATTGTGAATGCGACCAATGTCTTCGGGGTCTTGTTAGTACCGCTAGTCATCACCAGCTTCTTTGAATGTGGTGGGGCGGCCGTCATTGCTGAAGGGCAGGGTGGTCTGCGTGGGGCCATCATAGGGACCGCAGTCGCTGCCGCGGTCATGGTTATCTTGGTAGCCATTTCTGGGACCATGATGTCTACCACCATTCAAAACTGGCTCTTCGTCTTTGGTGGGAACGACCTATCCGTTATGTCTATGATTGGTAAGTTACTGGGGATGCTCTTTGGAGGTGCTTAGAAAGTGTTTGCCTATTTCCAAAGAATTAGGGAGATTCTAAGCCAGGTCGAGGAGCAGGAGGCTACTAGTCTGGCCCAGGCGGTCGAGATTTTGTCAGAGGCAATTAAGAAGAAACAAGCGATTTTCGTCTTTGGTGCTAGCCATGCCGGGATCTTGGCTGAGGAAATGTTCTACCGAGCAGGTGGCTTAGTATCCATTAACCCTATCTTTGGGAGGGAACTAATGCTAGATACGCGGCCGATTAGTGCTACTAGCCGAATGGAGCGCCTAGTAGGCTATGGCCAGCTATTGGCCAAGAAAACCCCTTTTAAGGCTGGTGATGTTCTAATCGTCCATTCGGTCTCGGGGCGAAATCCGGTTGCAGTGGATTTAGCCCTAGCTGCCAAAGAAAAGGGCGTCTATGTCATAGCTTTGACCAATCTCACCTATTCTCGAGCAACTAAGAGCCGCCATCCCAGTGGCCAACGCTTGTGTGAGGTGGCAGACTTAGTGCTAGATAATCACGGCCATATTGGCGATGGGGCTTGTCAGGTTCCGGGTATCGAGCAGCCGGTAGGACCTAGTTCAACGGTGATTGGCGCCTGCATGCTTAACCATCTAGTAGTAGAAGTGAGTCGGAACTTAGCCCAATCAGGTTTGAGTCCTGTCCCTATCTTTTATTCAGCTAATTTGGATGGTGGCGATGACAAGAACCGGCAGATTTATGAGAGCTACCGAGAGGCCATTCATTATGACTTGTAGGCCCAGATTTTAAGTAAGATATACCCTGACTTCTGCCAGAAAAGTCAGGGTATTTTGCTTGTTAAAGAGTTCTAAATTTTCTTCTTTAAAGTCAGATACTCTAGGGTATTTTTTCTTGTTTGGGTGTATAATAAGAATGAGTGCAGCTTGGCTTTTTCATAAAAAAGACGAATGTTTACATAAAAATGAAGGTTTAATTTATGGGTTTTTATGGAAATAGCTGAGTAAGTCTGATAAAATTGAGTAAATTTAGACTAGGCACAGGATAATCGAAAGACTAGGAACTGGAGCTGGTTATATGGCAAAACGAAAAGTATATTTAATCTCTTTTGACGCATTTGGCTATGAGGATGTTGCCTTTGCGAGTAAATTACCTAACTTTAAGCGTCTCTTAGAAAAGGGGACTTGGGTTAAGAAGGTCCAATCGACCTATCCTTCACTGACCTATGTGGCTCACACCAGTATTATGACGGGTTTGTTGCCTTTGCATCACCAAATTGTCAATAATACCAAGATTCAGCCGGAGCGTCACAGTCCTGACTGGCACTGGTATGCTAAGGAAGTCCAAGGGGAAACCCTCTACGATGTCTTCAAGCGGGCTGGCTATAAGACGGCCTCCTTGCTTTGGCCGGTCATGGGGCGTAACAAGTCCATCGACTATAATTTAGCGGAAATTATTCCCAACCGTCCTTGGCAGAATCAGGCAATGGTGTCACTAGCTGCTTCCAGCATTCCTTTCTTGCTCAAAATGGAAGCTCGCCACGGTCACAAACGGGACGGCATTCAGCAGCCAGCCTTGGATTATTTCCTAGAAGGGGTCTTGCTAGATACCATTCGTGATTACAATCCCGATTTCGTGACGGCCCACTTCCTGCAGCTGGATAGCATGCGCCACTACTACGGGGTTAATTCGGAGCAAGCCAAGCAAGCCATTATCGACTTCGACGGGCGCTTGGGTCGAATTATTCAGCTCCTAGAAGACATGGGCCAGTGGGAAGACTGCCTCTTCGTCTTGGTGGGGGATCACTACCAACTCAATACCCATACGGTAGTGCGGCCTAACCACCTGCTCAGCCGCCAAGCTGGTTGGCAAACGTTGGGGCGTGACGGCACCATCAAGTCTTGGCAGGTTTACTGCAAGGGCGCGGATGGCTGTGCCTATATCTATCGCAAGCCAGGCGCTAAGATTACGGTCAAAGAAATTTTGGACACTTTACGGCCTATGATGCCTATGATTGAGACAGTTTACACAGCTCAAGAAGCGGCTGACTTCGGGGCGGATCCTAACTGCCTCTTCATGATTGAAGCCAAGAAAGGTTACTATTTCTTAGATGATTTGGCGGGTGATTTCCAAGAATCAGTGGATAATCCAACTTCGGATGCCAAACTCTTACATGCTACCCACGGCTATCATCCAGCGCGTAATCACTATGCGACAACGGCCTTTTACCACGGGCCAGATGTTAAAGTGGGGCACGCAGTAGAGACGGGCAGATTGATTGATCATGCGCCAACCATTTTATCGGCGCTCAAACTTAATTTCCATCAATATGTCGACGGGAATGTCTTGTACGATATTTTCAGGTAAATAAAATAGCAAATTGTCTAGTCGTATGCGTTTACATGAAACGCTTTCAGTGCTATAATAAATGTATAAACAAACAAAGGGAGGGATAGAATGACTTTCGCAGCATTACAAGAACAACTTTCGGAACACATCTATCATTTCAATCACGGTAACCATGAAGCAGCCTACCAATTTTTAGGCTGTCACAAGGTGGACCAAGATGGAGTGACGGGTTATCGCTTCGCCATTTGGGCCCCTCATGCAGCCAATGTCTATATTCTAGGTGATTTCAATCACTGGCAGAATGAGCCACTAAGTCATATTGAAGCTGGCGTTTGGGCTGGCATCATCCAAGGCGCCGAGCGAAGTCAGTGTTACAA
This sequence comes from uncultured Abiotrophia sp., assembly GCF_963520105.1. NCBI lineage: Bacteria > Bacillati > Bacillota > Bacilli > Lactobacillales > Aerococcaceae > Abiotrophia > uncultured Abiotrophia sp. Next base: position 165,645 of record NZ_CAUQPN010000003.1, on the reverse strand, counting down.
GGTTGGGATTGACCATGGTAATGGTCATATCGAATATAAGATTGATCCCTTTGGTTTTAATTTTGAGATTGCGCCTAAGGATGCTACGGTTGTTTGGGGCTTGGAAGACTTTGAATGGTCTGACCAGGTCTGGATGAACCAGCAATGGCGCAAAAATAGCGTTCATTCGCCTCTCAACATTTATGAAGTGCACGCCAGTTCTTGGCGTCGCCACCCTGACGGCCGCACCTATACCTTTGCGGAACTGGCAGACAGCCTGATTCCTTATGTTAAGGAAATGGGCTACACCCATATTGAAATGATGCCACTCATGGATCATCCGCTGGATGCTTCTTGGGGTTATCAGATTACCGGTTACTATGCGGTCTGTGGCCGCTACGGGACCTTGGAAGAGTTCAAGGACTTCGTTAACCAAGCCCACCAAGCAGGTATCGGGGTCATCATGGACTGGGTGCCTGGTCACTTCTGCCGTAATGCCAATGCCTTGGCTTACTATGACGGGACACCAACCTTTGAATACCAAGATGTCAACCGTGCTAACAACGTAGGTTGGGGGACGCTCAACTTCGACTTAGGTAAGAACCAAGTCCAAAGCTTCCTCATTTCCAACGCCATGTTCTGGCTTAAGGAATGTCACTTGGATGGTTTGCGGGTGGATGCCGTGTCTAACATGCTTTACTTAGACTTTGACCAAGGGCCTTGGACGCCTAACGAAGACGGTAGCAACCACAACCGCCAAGGGGTGGCCTTCCTCCAAAAACTCAATACCACGATCAAAGATCATCTGCCGCATGTCCTCATGATTGCGGAAGAAAGTACCGACTGGAAGGGCATCACGCATGCTGTTTCAGAAGGGGGATTGGGCTTTGACTACAAATGGAATATGGGCTGGATGAATGATACCCTGCGTTTCTTCGAGACCGATCCTTACTACCGACCACAGAATTTCCGTTTAATTACCTTCGTCTTTATGTACCAATACAATGAACGTTATGTCCTGCCATTTTCTCATGACGAAGTGGTCCACGGTAAGAAGTCGCTCTTAGATAAGATTCCGGGCAACCGCGAAACTCAGTTTGAGACCTTGCGTCTCTTGCATGGTTACATGATGGCCCAGCCTGGTAAGAAGTTACACTTTATGGGTAACGAGCTAGGCCAATACCTGGAATGGCGCTACTACTCCGAGTTGGAATGGAAGGACTTGAGCTTTGAGTTCAACCGCGAGTACCAACACTATATGAAGACCCTCAATCAAATCGGTAGGGACTACAAGGCCCTGCATTATTATGATACTGAGCCAGCAGGTCTGACCGTCCTAGATGCTGACAATGTGGAACAGGCTGTCCTGACTATGATGCGGCAGGGTAAGGCCAAGCGTGATTTCTTAATCATTGCCTTGAACTTTATCCCAGTTGAACGTCAGGAATACCGAATTGGGGTGCCTTATAAAGGAGAGTACGAAGTCCTGCTCAACTCACAAATGCAAGAGTTTGGCGGACGGTGGACCGAGAATCTACCGGTCATGAAGACAGAAGAAGTGCCTCATGATGGACAACCTTACTCCATTGTCACAACAGTTCCTAGTCTGGGTGTGCTCTATATCAAACCCAAACGTGTTTACGGCGCTAAATAAAAGCTAAGAAAGGAGATGAAATTAACTGACTTCTTACGCCGAGTGAGTCAGCTAGTTTCGCATGTGTGTATATGAAACAAGATATGATCGCGATGATTTTAGCCGGTGGTCAAGGGACCCGTCTGGGTGTCTTAACCAAACAAACGGCTAAGCCAGCCGTTCCCTTTGGAGGGAAATACCGCATTATTGACTTTGCTTTAAGTAACTGCGCCAACTCTGGGATTAAGAATATTGGGGTAGTAACCCAGTATCAACCTTTAGAGCTTAACGAACACATTGGCAAAGGGGCAGCCTGGGGCTTAACCAGCCGTTCAGGTGGGGCTACCATCCTCCAACCTTACTCTAGCTCAGATGGCGAAAAATGGTTCAAAGGGACTGCCAATGCCATCTACCAAAACATCAGCTATATTGATTCCTTAGATCCTAAGTATGTCCTCATTCTATCAGGTGACCATATCTACAAGATGGACTATGCAGCTATGTTAGAAGACCACATTAAGAACAAAGCTAGCTTGACCGTTGGGGTTATCCCAGTTTCCATGAAGGAAGCCTCACGGTTCGGGATTATGAACACAGACCAAAATAGTCGCATTATCGAGTTCGAAGAAAAACCAGCTCAACCTAAGAGCAACCTGGCTTCCATGGGGATTTACATCTTCAACTGGGATACCTTGCGCCGTTACTTGGTAGAAGACCAAGCTAAGAACCGTGAAATGGAAGACTTCGGTAAGAACGTTATTCCAGCCTACCTAAGCAATGCTGAAAACTGCTTTGCCTACTCATTTGAAGGCTACTGGAAAGACGTGGGTACGATCGAATCTCTCTGGGAAGCTAACATGGAATTCTTGGACCCAGAACATCCACTCAACATTAGTGAGGATGCTTGGCGGATTTATACCTCCAACCCTGTGACCCCGCCACAATTCTTGACTGAAGAAGCACAAATTAAGCACTCGCTAGTGGTGGATGGCTGTTACATAGCCGGCCAAGTGGACAACTCCCTCTTGTCGCGTGATGTCAAGGTAGGGCCTAATAGCCAGGTTGACCATTCTGTGGTCATGTCCAGTGCCACCATCGGTAAAGGCTGTCGCGTTGAATATGCTATTATCGGTGAACAAGCCGTGATTGCGGACGGGGCAAGTGTTATCGGGACCCCAGACCAAATTGCCACTGTAGGATATGCTGAAGTAGTAGGAGGACCAAAAAATGATGGTGAAGAATAAGTTATGTGCGATTCTCAATTTGACCGAAGATGATCAATTATTAAAACCATTGACCCAAAACCGGCCCATTGCCGCCTTGCCATTTGCTGACCGCTATCGGGTGATTGACTTCGCCTTGTCCAGCATTTGCCATGCGGAAATTGATTCAGTAGCCCTCTTCATCGCTGAATCTGGTCGTTCAATCTATGACCACATCCGTTCTGGGGCAGCTTGGGACTTGGATTCTCAAGTATCAGGTGGGATTTTCACCTTCTCTCAACAGAACTGGAAGCTCCGCCACCACCAAGAAAACCTCTACGAAGATTACTACTACAACCATCGGGTCTTCATGTCTCGGGCTAAGGCTGAGTACGTCTTTGTAGCCGGATCTAAGATTATTGCTAACGTGGATATCCGCGGCGTCTTCCGCCACCATGTGGCTGAAGGTAAGGATATTACCCTTATATACAAACAATTAGACAAAGAAAAATTAGGCGATCAAAACCCTAAATCTCGTGCCCTTAAATTCGATGCCAACCGCCAAGTCAAGGGATTGGTTGAGTACGGTGATTTAGGGGAGGAAGAGAAGGTAGATGCTTCCCTCAGCATGTACTTCCTCAGTGTTAAGACCCTCAACGATATCATTGACCGGGCGGTTGACGAAGAAGTCTACATGGAAGTGGATGAATTGATTCAACACTATCTCTTAGACTACACCGTCAACCCATACAAGTACACGGGTTATATGGCCAACATTGACTCCATTGAACGTTACTACAAGGCTAATATGGACATGTTAGACCGTCAAAACTTCACTTCCTTGTTCTACTCAAGCCAACCAATCTTGACTAAGACCAAGAACGGGGTACCATCCTACTATGCGCCTAGCTCTGATGTGCGTTCATCTGTCGTGGCCTCTGGTTCTTACCTAGCAGGCAAGGTGGAACGCTCACTCATTTCCCGTAAGGTACATGTATCGGACGGGGCTCATGTCAAGGATTCCATCATCCTACAAGGAACTAAGATTGGCGATGGGGCACGTGTTGAATACGCCATCCTGGACAAGGGCTGTGTCGTTGAACCAGGCGCTCACGTCATTGGGACACCTGACAATGTGGTCGTGATTAGCAAGAACACCGTCATTCCAGCAGAATAAAGGAGTCGCCATGAAAGTTTTATTTGCTTCCGCAGAAGCGGCACCCTTTTTCAAGACGGGCGGCCTAGGTGACGTTGCCTATGCCTTGCCTAAGGAATTGGCTAAGCAGGGCGTAGACATTCGGGTGGTCTTGCCTTACTACACCCAAACACCTCAGCAATACAAGGACCAAATCCAAGAAATTGCCCATTTCCGTTTCCAATTAGGAGGCCGGAATGTCTACTGTGGTATTAAGTATTTGGAAATGGACGGGGTCAAGTACTACTTCATCGATAACTTGGCTTACTTTGACCGGCCGGCCCTCTATGGTCAATGGGATGATGGCGAACGTTTCGGCTACTTCTCAACGGCTATTATTGAGATGCTGGAAGTCATTGACTGGATTCCAGACATTATTCACTGTAATGACTGGCATACTGCTATGGTGCCCGTGCTCCTGGTGGACCGTTATCACTGGAAAGACCGCTTGCGTCATATCCGTAAGGTCTTGACCATTCACAACCTACGTTTCCAAGGGGTCTATGATCCGGCCATTCTGGGCCAAGTCTTTGGGACCGGCTATAATGTCTATACCGAAGATGGGGCTAAGTACTATGACCGGGTCAACTATCTCAAGGGCGGCATTAACTTCTCTGACCGGATTACTACGGTTAGTCCAACCTATGCCCATGAGATTACTACCCAGGCCTTTGGTGAGAACCTAGAAGGAGTCCTCAAGTACAATGAATGGAAATTAAGCGGGATTATTAACGGTATTGACTATGACCTCAATAATCCTGAGACAGACCCACTCATTCCTCATCACTTTAATGTCTCGGACTTAAGTGGTAAGGCAGCTAACAAGGCGGCCTTGCAAGAACGCTTAGGCTTGCCGGTCAATCCAGATGTGGCCATGATTGGTATGGTCTCTCGCTTGACCGACCAGAAGGGCTTCCAGCTAGTGGAAGAACGCATGGAAGAATTACTGCAAGCAGAAGTTCAGGTAGTCCTCTTAGGGACTGGGGAGCCGCAATTCGAGCACTCCTTCCGTTACTTCGAGTCACGTTATCCTGACAAGATGAAGAGTCTCATTACCTTTGACTTAGGGCTAGCCCAACAAATCTATGCTAGCTGTGACTTCTTCTTGATGCCAAGTGCCTTCGAGCCTTGCGGTCTGTCACAACTCATGGCCATGCGCTATGGGACCTTGCCAATTGTCCATGAGACAGGGGGCTTGCGTGACACCGTTCAACCTTACAACCAATATACTGGGGAGGGGACAGGTTATTCCTTCAATCGTTTCGACGGTTGGACCATGCTCCAAACCATCTACTATGCGCTAGATGTCTACTATAACCAACCTGGCGCTCACAAGCAATTGGTAGAACAGGCCATGACCCGAGACTTCTCTTGGACCGGGCCAACCAAAGAATACTTAGCCCTCTACCATTCGCTACTTCAAGGATAGTTAGCTCAGAAGAGACCAAGCGCTTGCTTGCGTCTCTTTCTTGGGCTTATGCCACACTTATTTAGGAGGAAATCAATGAAGGTCGATGTATTCAAAGACGCCTATAAGAAGAAGTTTGAAGACATGTTCGCCGTGCCTTATACCTCTGGTAGCACTACCGAACAATTCCAAGCCTTAGGCCAATTATTACGCTCTATCTATACTGACAAATGGGTCCACTACAACCAAGGGAAACTGGACAGCAAGCAGAAGCAAGTCTTCTACTTCTCCATGGAGTTCTTGCCAGGTCGCCAGCTCAAGCGTTATTTGCTTAACTTAGACTTGTTAGATACGGCTCGAACTGCCCTGGAAGAATTGGGCCTAGACTTTGAAGCTGTAGCGGCTGCTGAAGTCGATCCAGCCTTAGGGAACGGGGGCTTGGGCCGTTTGGCTTCTTGCTTCATGGATTCCATGGCGGCCACCGGTGTGCCGGGCAATGGTTGCGGTATTCGCTACCGTTATGGGCTCTTCAAGCAGAAATTCATCGACGGCTACCAAATTGAATTGCCAGAAAACTGGTTGCGTAATCCTAACTCTTGGGAAGTCCGCAAGGAATCCAAGTCCGTTATTGTTCGCTTTGGCGGCAATGTCTGGTTAGAACCTAATAAATTTGGGGACTTGAAGCCAGTCTATGAGAATACCTTTGATGTTTTGGCGGTGCCTTACGATACACCACAAATCGGCTATCGTAATGACGTGGTCAACAACCTACGTCTCTTCACGGCCGAAATTCCGCCAGGCCACGAGTCTTATTTCACGACACCTGAACAACGCAAGGAAATCCAAGAAATCACGGAAGTGCTCTATCCAGATGACTCTAACTATGAAGGCCGCCTCTTGCGTCTTAAGCAAGAATACTTCATGTGTTCAGCCGGGATTCAAAGTATTGTCCGCTACTTCAAGACTCTCGAATTGCCTTGGAGCGTCTTCCCTGATAAGGTGGCTATCCACATTAACGATACCCACCCAACCCTCTGTATTCCAGAATTGATGCGGATTCTGGTCGATGAAGAGAGCCTGACTTGGGGTCAAGCTTGGAACATCGTTAAGAAATCAACTTCTTACACTAACCACACCATCTTGGCGGAAGCCATGGAACGGTGGCCTATCTACATGATTGAAGGCCTCTTGCCACGGATTATGCAGATTATCTATGAAATCAACCGACGTCACTTGGTTAACAAGACAGCCCTCTACGGGGCGGAACTAGCCCACCGTACAGCACCAATCGACGGGGACCAAGTGCTCATGGCTAACCTAGCCATTATTGCCAGCCACAGTGTTAACGGGGTAGCCAAACTCCATACCGAGATTTTGGAACACTACACCTTGCGGGATTTCAAGACCATCTATCCATTCCGCTTCAACAACAAGACCAATGGGGTGACTCATCGTCGTTGGGTGCAGCTAGCCAATGAAGGCCTGAGCAAGGTCTTAGACCAACATATTGGCAACCGCTGGCGCTTCAAGCCAAGGGAAATGAACATTCTCCAAGCCTTCCGCGATAATGATGAGGTCCTAGAGCAATTGCAAGAAGTCAAGTTGGCCAACAAGGAACGCTTTGCTCGTTTCGTTAAGGAAGAGATGAAGCTAGACATTGATCCGACTGCCTTATTTGACGTGCAAATCAAGCGACTCCATGCCTACAAGCGCCAACTCCTGCAAGTCATGCATATTGTAGATCGCTACTTGACCCTTAAGGAGAATCCTAAGGCTGACTTTGCTAAACGGGTCTTCATTTTTGGGGCCAAGGCAGCGCCAAGCTACCACTATGCTAAGTCTGTCATCAAGATTATTAATGAATTGGCTAATTTGGTTAACAATGACCCAGTCATTGGCGACAAGATCAAGATTGTCTTTGTAGAAAACTATGGGGTTTCCCTAGCCGAATTAATTATTCCTGCTGCTAACTTATCGGAACAAATTTCCTTGGCGGGTAAGGAAGCGTCCGGGACTTCTAACATGAAGTTAATGGCTAACGGGGCTTTAACCATGGCGACCTTGGACGGTGCCAACGTTGAAATCTACGACCTAGTCGGTGACGACAACATCTTCCTCTTTGGTATGACGGCCGACGATGTCCAAAAATTGCGTGAGGCTAATAACTACTACTCACGGGCCATCTATGAGGAAAATCCACAGATTAAGCGTGTGCTCAATGCCTTCATTGACGGGACCATCCCTAATATCGAAGCAGAAGGACGTGAGATCTTCGATTCCCTGGTCCTCTACAATGATGAGTACTTCCTCCTGCAAGACTACCCAAGCTTCTATGAGGCGCAAATGGCTGCTGACAAGCTCTATCAAGAGCCTAAGGAATGGGCTAAACGTGCCCTGACCAATATTGCCTACTCCGGCAAATTCTCGTCAGACTACACCATCTTGCGTTACGCCGAAAGCATCTGGAATGTGTCGCCAGAGACCAACTTGCTTGGCGAAGGCTTCAGCAATCTAGACTAAGAAGACAAAAGACCGAGATCCAGTCTCGGTCTTTTTTTGTGCGGTTTGAAAGTACTAGGCCTTATGTGGTCCTAAACACTAAATATAGTTAGTGAAATTCGCCTATCGTTCGCTATTAAGTAATGTTATGATTGCTTGCTTAGTCAAGAAGCACTTGCATGTGCAATAGTAAAATTTTGTTGCTGAAATACTGAAAAATACCGTGCATTTTACTAGTAGATGTATTATAATTAGCTACGGAATTAAATAGGTGGCGATTCACAATGAAGCTTTATCCTGACGAAGTGCTGGTGTTTTCTTTTTCATGGGGGAGGATGGGCCTCAAAGTGATCATCTATTTGGTAGAATTAAGTTTAAGGGGGACAAGAGTCAATGTTCAGTAAGAATAATCGACTGATGAATGACCAACGTAAGGGCGAAAAAATCACGCGCTATTCCATTAAGAAGTATAGCTTTGGTGCTGCATCGGTTGCGGTTGCTTTCGGGATTTATTTTGCCAATGGGCCGGTGGTGTCGGCTCAAGAGCTAAGCAACAGCAGTAACTTGGTAAGTACTAGTCAAGTGCCAGTAGCGCCGGAGAGCCAATCACCTGATCAGGAGCAGTCGCAAGCAGCTAGCCAAGCTGCAGAGTCAAGCGCTAAGGAGCTAGAGGCTTCAAGTCAAGCATCAGAATCATCTAGCCAAGCAGACCAGCAAAGTCAGGCCAGCGAGACGAGTCAAGAAGCGGCACAGGAGGTTTCAGACTCAGCACAGCCTGAAGTAAAAGCAGAAGTCGTACCTCAAGCGGACAAGCCAGTGGTGAAAACACCAGGCTATCCAGTTAAGCCAGTAGCCAAACCTACTAGCTCAGCTATGCCACGGCCAAGTAGCCAAGGCCAAACCATCCCTAAGGGGACAGGTTTCCGCGATAGTGGGGCGACTGGGATTCCTATCGGGACAGGTCCTGCCGGAGCAGACGATGCAACTGCTACGCCTCGGGTTGATAAACCAAGCTGGGATGAATCAGTTAAGAAAGACAGTGTTCAGTTAGCTAAGCAAATTAGTTGGCTTGATTTTTCAGATAGCGCAAGTTGGAAAAACTTGGATCCACGTGGCGGTCTTCAAGTAGGGACTACCTTCACCAAGGAAATTTCACCTGGCTATGTAGTGACCTTAACGGTCAAAGAGCTCAAGCCTTTTAACTCAACTGAAATCTATAGAAAACGGGTCGCAGGTACTGCAACAGAGGGGACCTATAACCCCAACGCTGAGAATGGTTTCTTACAATCTGCGCGAGATTATGGTAAAACACCACCTCCTTCAGTTACAGGGGCAGCCCAGAACCAATGGACGACCATACGTGACCAAGGCTTCAATACTCAGAATCGAAAGACTCAATTGGTTTATCCAAAAAACTCTACCAACTGGGGGGTAAAATTCGATATTGAGGCTACCTATCTTGGTAAGCGGGTGGCCCCTACGGTGGTTATGGCCGATGGTGAAGATGCCAACCCAGGTGAATTCGCAATCTTTACTACTAATGGTTCGGGTTGGGAATACATGGGTGAATGGAAGAAGAGCAGTCCGGCCAAAGAAGCTTATACGGTTATCACCAAAAAAATGTTGGATGATGAGGACGTTAGGTTAAGGGGTCTTTTAATCTTAAAAGATAAGAGCGTAGACTGGTATAAATATCTCAGTCCAGATACTGTGACAGGAGGTCTGGGTACTCAGGTCTTCGGACCAAACCGTTCTAACGAACGGACGGTTCCTGTCGTGATGACGCGTGGGGCCTCTGAAGTAGGATTTTATGTTGCATCATCTGGGCAACAAGCCATGATGATGGGCTTCCTCGTGGTAGATGGGAGTGATGCGCCTGAGAGTTATGGCGAAGCCTTCCATACCATTTCAGGACGTGACTCAGTGACCAACGCCCCTATTAATCAACCTTATTTAGGGACAACACCAGCTGATATTGATGTTGAGTCAGCTAATGACTGGCTTCTGGATGATAAAAAGGAACACAATGACGAAGGCGCGAGTCAATTACTTGCGGATGATCAATTAAGCAAGTCTAACGATCTCTTAGACTTGGATAAGGCCAAAAATGGGACCTATACAATTAAAATTAAGGCTAATCCAAATGGTAATGCTAAATCCTATGTCAAGGCATGGATTGACTTCAATAAAAATGGAGTTTTCGATGAGGATGAAGCAAGTAACTTACAAGAGGTTACGACTGCTGGAGACTATACCTTGACCTTTAAGGCCAATCCAGCCATTAATGGAGGTCAAGTTGATGAATTGGGCATGCGCTTCCGTATTGCCACTAACGCGGGAGATATTGAGAAGCCAACAGGTATTGCCTTTAGTGGTGAAGTAGAAGATATGCTCTTGCACCGCATCTTCCCACCAAAAGGCGAGAAGCAAACAACGGATGGCTTCACGGGTGAAACTCAGAATGCGACCCTACACTTTACTACAAGTGGGGGGAGCAGAGATGATAATAATGCCACGACTACCATGAGTAGCCAAGCGCCTCAAGTCTTAGACAATCAGGGCAATGTTTTGCAGTCAGCGGATGGCACGACTTATATTCGTCCAGAAGGGACCTATGTGGTGACCAGCAATGGCAATGACGTGCAAGTAGCCTTCACGCCAAATGCGGCCTTTTCTGGAACTGCTGAGGGAATCAACATTCGTTGGACTGACAGCAACGGCACCTCGACTGGTTGGAATTCTACTGATGCGTCTGACCCTAATAAGAATGACCAATTATCCACTATGGACGGTCGTTATGTGCCAACCGTTCGGAAGATTCCTAACTATGAAACGACTGGCATTCAAGGGCTAGATCAAAACAAAATGCTAGTCTTTAACGATGATGATACCAGTGCGACTCCTGTCACACCAGACGCGTCCCGTCCTGCTAGCTTTGTGAATGCCAGTGGTCAGCCAGTAGTTGGTAACACAGTGCCTGCCATGGCCAATGGCCAGCAAGTCGGGACCTATGAATTGGATCCAAACACCGGCCAAGTGACTTTCAAGCCTAACAAAAACTTTTATGGCACGCCAGACCCAGTGGTGGTTCAAGTCAATGATACAGATGGTAAACCACACCGGGCGCGTTACCAACCTAAGGTAACCCAGGTGACGCCAACCAGCACCAATGCGGAGTCAACCGGCCTTCAAGGTCAGCCACAAAGTGGTAAGCCAAGCTTCAACCCAGGTGACCAAGCCGTGCCGATTGATATGGCTAAACCAATGACCTTTGAAAATGGGACTGACACCTTGGTAGTAGCAGATCAAGGGACTTATACCATTAATGCAGATGGTTCCATCACCTTTAAGCCAGAGAAACAATTCACTGGTAAGGCGACTCCAGTGACGGTTAAACGTGTAGATGCTAATGGTACCGAAGTGACCGCTACTTATACACCTAACGTGACCAAGGTCACACCAAGTAGCACACCAGCCACTTCATCAGGTCCTCAAGGTGTGCCACAAACAGGGACGCCAGTCTTCAAGGAAGGCGATCCAGCGGTCCCAATCGACTACAGCAAGCAAATGACCTTTGACGATGGTCAACCTAAGAAGACGGTTGCCGGAGTTGGGGAATATACCATCAATTCAGATGGCTCCATTACCTTTACACCAGATAAGAAATATGTGGGGACTCCTGCACCAGTGACGGTCAAACGAGTTGACGAGAATGGTACCGAAGTGACGGCGACCTATACGCCAACTGTGACGGAAGTGACGCCAAAAAGTACCAATGCAGTCTCAAGCGGCCTGCAAGGTCAACCACAAAGTGGCAAGCCAACCTTCACTCCAGGTGACAAGGCTGTACCGATTGATATGACCAAAGACATGACCTTTGATGATGGTCAAAAAACTAAGAAAGTGGATAAGGTCGGGACTTATGTCATTGAGTCGGACGGCACGATTACTTTCACGCCAGACAAGCAATATGTGGGGACACCAGCTCCAGTTACTGTCAAACGTGTCGATACCAACGGTACCGAAGTGACGGCCACTTACACCCCAACAGTTACGCGAGTAACCCCAACCAGCACCAATGCTGAGTCAACTGGCCTGCAAGGTCAACCACAAAGTGGCAAGCCGACTTTCACCCCAGGTGATCAGGCTGTGCCGATTGATATGGCAAAACCAATGACCTTTGAAAATGGGACGGATACTTTAGTTGTAGCCAATGAAGGAACTTATACCATCAATTCAGATGGCACCATTACCTTCCAACCACTTAAGCAATTTACTGGAAAGGCGACTCCAGTGAAGGTTAAACGCGTCGATACCAATGGCACGGAAGTGACTGCTACTTATACACCTAACGTGACCAAGGTCACTCCAAGCAGCAGCCCGGCTACCTCAACAGGTCCTCAAGGTGTGCCACAAACAGGAACGCCAGTCTTCAAGGAAGGGGATCCTGCGGTTCCAATTGATATGGATTCGCCAATGACTTTTGAAGATGGTCAGCCTAAGAAGACAGTTCAAGGTGTAGGGGAATATTCAATCAACCCAGATGGGACCATTACCTTTACCCCAGACAAGCAGTATGTGGGAACACCAGCCCCAGTTACTGTTAAACGTGTGGATAAGAACGGTACGGAAGTGACTGCTACTTACACACCAACAGTTACGCGAGTAACGCCAACCAGCACCAACGCTGAGTCAAGTGGTGTTCAAGGTCAACCGCAAAAGGGCACCCCAACCTTTACTGAAGGGAACCCATTAGTACCACTTGATGACACGAAACCAATGACCTTCGAGGATGGCTTAAGCACTAAGAAGGTGCCAAATGTTGGGACCTATGTCATTGAGTCAGATGGCTCTATTACCTTTACGCCAGATAAGCAGTATGTTGGGACGCCAGATCCTGTAGTTGTAAAACGCGTAGACAAGAATGGGACTGAAGTAACGGCTAAGTATACGCCAACCGTGACTAAGGTAACACCAACTAGCACACCAGCGACTTCTACAGGTGTCCAAGGTCAACCACAGACAGCGACGCCAGTCTTCACTCCAGGTGACCCAGCAGTGCCAATCGATTTGGATAGCCCAATGACCTTTGAAGATGGCCAGCCAACTAAGACGGTGCCAGGTGTCGGGGTCTACACCATTAACCCAGATGGTACGATTACCTTTACCCCAGATAAGCAATACGTTGGGACCCCAGCACCAGTCACTGTTAAACGCGTGGACAAGAACGGTACTGAAGTCACCGCTAAGTACACCCCAACTGTGACCAAGGTAACGCCAACAAGTACTGATGCCACATCGAATGGTGTTCAAGGCGTTCCACAAACAGGAACCCCAGTCTTCACACCAGGTGACTCAGCCGTGCCAATCGACTTGGATAGCCCAATGACTTTCGAAGACGGTTCAAGCACGAAGAAGGTTCCAGGTGTAGGTGAGTACTCCATCAACCCAGATGGTTCCATTACTTTCACGCCAGACAAGCAATACGTAGGGACACCAGCCCCAGTCACTATCAAACGTGTAGACAAGAACGGGACACCTGTGACTGCTACTTATACTCCAACCGTGACTAAGGTAACACCAACCAGCACGCCAGCCACTTCAACAGGTGTCCAAGGTATGCCACAAACCGGCAACCCAGTCTTCACCCCAGGTGACTCAGCCGTGCCAATCGATGTGGATAGTCCAATGACTTTCCAAGACGGTTCAAGCACGAAGAAGGTTCCAGGTGTAGGTGAGTACTCCATCAACCCAGATGGCTCCATTACCTTCACCCCAGACAAGCAATATGTTGGGACCCCAGATCCGGTGACAGTTAAACGTGTCGACAAGAACGGTACGGAAGTAACGGCTACCTACACTCCAACCGTAACCAAGGTAACGCCAACCAGCACCAACGCTGAATCAAATGGTGTTCAAGGTCAACCACAAAAGGGCACGCCAACCTTTACTGAAGGGAACCCATTGGTACCAATTGATGCGGATAGCCCAATGACCTTCGAGGATGGCTCAAGCACTAAGACTGTGCCAAACGTCGGTGTCTACACTATCAACCCAGATGGTTCCATTACCTTCACCCCAGACAAGCAATATGTTGGGACTCCAGATCCGGTGACAGTTAAACGTGTCGACAAGAACGGTACACCAGTCACCGCAACTTACACCCCAACCGTGACTAAGGTAATACCAACCAGCACACCAGCGACTTCGACAGGTGTTCAAGGTCAACCACAGACAGCGACGCCAGTCTTCACTCCAGGTGACCCAGCAGTGCCAATCGATGTGGATAGTCCAATGACCTTCGAGGATGGCTCAAGCACTAAGACTGTGCCAAACGTCGGTGTCTACACCATCAACCCAGATGGTTCCATTACTTTCACGCCAGACAAGCAATACGTAGGGACACCAGCTCCTGTCACGGTCAAACGTGTAGACAAGAACGGTACACCAGTCACCGCGACTTACACTCCATCTGTGACCAAGGTAACGCCAACTAGCACGCCAGCCACTTCAACTGGAGTGCAGGGCAAGAAACAAACGGCTCGTCCAGTCTTTACGCCAGGGAATTCATCGGTGCCAATGGATGATACCGTGCCAATGACCTTCGAAGACGGCACCACCACTAAGACCGTCATCGGCGAAGGGGTCTACACCATCCAAGCAGATGGCTCCATCGAGTTTGTTCCAGAGAAGACCTTCACGGGCCAAGGTTCACCATTGACGGTTAAACGCGTCGATAAGAACGGTACCCCAGTGACGGCTACTTACCAAGCGACCATTATCCCAGTTAAACCAGCTGCTAACAACGACTACTCTTCAGGCGTGGTTAACCAAGCCCAAACGGGTCAAGTTAAGTTTGTACCAGGTTCTGCCAATATTGACGACACTGAACAAAGCGTTGACTTAGTTCCAGGCAGCCTCAAGTTTGTGGTCAATGGCCAAGCTGTGGCTGACACCACTATTCCAGCCCTAGACCAAGATGGCAAGCAAGTCGGGACCTACAGCTTAGCCCAAGACGGAACCGTGACCTTCACACCAAATCCAGGTTATGTCGGTCAACCAGTCCCAGCTCGTGTTCAAGCCACTGACGTAAACGGGACAACTGCTGAAGCGACTTACTCACCAGTTGTCAACGCTAGCGTGACTAGCGAGGGCATGAAGGGTCAAAGTCAAAGCAAGTTACCAGACTTCAAGGGCCAAGTGGATACCAAAGTTCCAGCTTACCTTGAAGGTGGGGTCACCAGCGTGACCGTTCCAGGACAAGGGACTTACACCGTCAACCCTGAGACAGGGCAAGTGACCTTCACGCCAGAAGCAGACTTTGTTGGACAAGCGACACCAATTACCGTTATCCGTCGTGATGTCAACGGGAAAGAACTGAAGATTCAGTACATTCCAACCGTTTACGGACAAGCCAAGACACAAGATACGACTTCAACCGGCTACCCAGGTGAAAAACAAACCGGGACGCCAGTCTTTGAAGGCGATGTGGATCTAACCATCCCAGCTACCTTCGAAAATGGTCAAACTGAATTAACCGTACCAGGGGAAGGGACTTATGTTCTTAACCCAGATGGTTCTGTGACCTTCACACCAGAAGCAGGCTTCTTAGGCCAAGCAAGTGGTGTGAAAGTAGTTCGGGTTGACCGCAACGGGCGCAAGGTGACCGCACAATATGTGCCAACCGTTGTGCCAGTGCCAGTCGCTCCAAGTGAGCCAGAGGTGCAAAGACAAGGGCTCTTACCAGCAACTGGTGAAGCCCCAGACTATAGCTTCTTCTCAGGTGTGGCCTTGACTATCTTAGCAAGTGTCGGCCTAGTTGCGACGCGCAAGCGCCAAGCGACAGATGAAGACTAAAGCCTAGTCAGATAAGACCAGCCCCAGCTTTCATTCGAGAGCTGGGGCTTCTTATTTTGAAATTTAGGCTTGCATTCTGAGAAAAAAGGTGTATAATGAGAATCAAATGAGAGAGAAGGAGGGCATTCGCCATGACATTTACTGCAACTCAAAGTTGGCAAAGCTGGCATAGATAAGTTGTGTGTATGTTCTGGAACATAGATGCAACTTTTAGCGTGGTCTAAGATGCATCTATGTTGGCGAATTTGTTCCCGATCAGGAGATTAAGAGCCGCATAGTCGCTACTATGTGGCTCTTTTTGTATCTTAGCTAGCTTTGACTTTTGATTAGATAGACAAGCAAAATTAGAGGAGGAATCCCTTATGACACAAGAATTAACACAAACACCAACAGGCTTTTTCGGAGAATTTGGCGGTAGCTATGTCCCACCACTTGTACAAGAAGCCTTGGACCAATTAGCGGAAGCCTATGACCGCTACAAGGATGACCCAGAGTTTCTGGCTGAATACCACCATTATCTCAAGGACTACTCAGGTCGTGAGACCCCGCTCTACTATGCGGAGAGTTTGACCCAACATTTGGGCGGGGCTAAGATTTACCTCAAGCGTGAAGACCTCAATCACTTGGGGGCCCACAAACTCAACAACGTCATCGGGCAAATCCTATTGGCTAAGCGTATGGGCAAGAAGAAGGTCATTGCTGAAACTGGGGCTGGTCAACATGGGGTGGCGACTGCGGCGGCTGCTGCCAAGTTTGGTATGGAATGCGATGTCTACATGGGCGCTTTGGACGTAGAGCGTCAGCGTCTCAATGTCTTCCGTATGGAAATGCTGGGGGCCACCGTCCATGCCGTGCAAGAAGGGGAGCGAACCCTCAAGGAAGCCGTTGACGCCGCCTTTGGCGCATGGATTCAAGGCATTGAGGACACCTTCTATGTCCTAGGGTCGGCAGTGGGCCCTCACCCTTATCCTTCCATGGTCAAAGACTTCCAGAAGGTCATTAGCCAAGAAGCTCGTCGCCAGATTCTGGAAAAAGAAGGGCGCCTGCCTGACATGGTCATTGCCTGTGTGGGGGGCGGCTCCAATGCCATCGGGGCCTTTGCTGAATTCTTACCTGATAGCCAGGTAGCTCTAGTAGGGGTTGAAGCAGCTGGCCATGGTCTCCAGACCGACCGTCATGCGGCGACCTTGACCCTGGGGACTGTCGGGGTTGTGGATGGCATGAAGACCTATGCCCTTTTCAATGAAGATGGCTCAGTGATGCCAGTCTATTCCATCTCGCCAGGGCTGGACTATCCTGGGGTAGGGCCAGAACATGCCTATCTCAAAGATGCAGGCCGGGCTCAATATGTGCCAGCAACGGATGCCGAAGCTGTTCAGGCCCTCTTACTCTTAACCCGTCTGGAAGGCATTATTCCAGCTATTGAGAGCTCTCACGCCCTAGCGGAAGTCATTAAACGTGCCCCTCAGATGTCACCTGATCAAATCATTATCGTCAATGTCTCTGGTCGTGGGGACAAGGACGTGGCAGCCATTGCCGACTACCTGCAAGCTCATCCAGAACTCAAATTATAAGCCAAAAGAGACAGACCTTCTAAGGGGTCTGTCTCTTTTGCTCTAGTGCTATTAAGTCAAGAGGAGATGGGCTAGGCCAAGCGCTAAGATTCCAGCTGTTATCAGGGCCAATTTGCCTCCTAAGTGGGCCAGCCAGATGTGAAGGCTGAGCTTGACAAAGACTAGCAAGCCCAGGACTAGCGATAGAAGGCAGAGGGCCAGAAGCTTGATAGCGCGTGGAATTTGAAGTAAGCGGCTCATGGCAAGGACCTCCTAACTTTTGCTGGAGACAATCTTCTCGTAGCTACGTGAAGTAATCAAGAAGACTAGGAAGTAGAAGAGGGTGATGGCCAGGGCGGTGCCGATGGTTGGCAGCAAGATATCTTCCAGGCGCATAGCGGAAATCAAGCGCAGGATTAGACTCATCATGTGATAGGCTCCCGCCAGGTGGCAGAGGGCCAAGATAATTGGGGCGAAGAAGACCACAGTGATTTGCTTGCGGATGGTCTTGTGGATGGCTTGCTTGGTCAGGCCGACCTTTTGAAGGATTTCAAAGCGATCCGCGTCTTCCAGGCCTTCAGAAATTTGCTTGTAGTAGATGGTCAAGGCTAGGCCCAGTAGGAAGATAGCTGCTAGGAAGATACCGATGAAGAAGATAGAACCAATCATCTGCATGTAGGAGTCGCGGATTTCCGCCTTAACCAGGAAGGAGGCATTAACGGGAATGCCTTCATCAACATGCACTGTCTTGAGCACTTCTTCAAGATGCTCGGCAGAAGCTAGTTGTTGGTCGTGACTGGCCTGGCTATTGGCATAAACCGTGTAACGACTAATGAAGTTGGTGCCTGCCAGCTTGTCTTGGATGACGGACAGGTCGGAGACGACTAAGAGGGTCCGGTGATCCACAAAGTTCATTGTGAAGTCTGGTGCCTTAGTCTCCAAGAGGTTAGAGGTCAGGTGTTCTTGAATCTGGAAGTTTTGGCCTGCCACTTGGATCTCTTGATTCTTGCGGTCGGCCGCGCTAGCTTGATTGTCAAACCAGAGGACTTGGTTGGCTGCCAATTGATAGTTTTGACCACTTAAGTGATTATAGTCGGCTAGGCTGATAATATTGAGGGTGGCACTTTCCTTATCTGGATTATCATGTTTGACCATGCCTGTCTCGCTGTCGACATGAACTTCTTGGCCGGTAAAATCATGGCCATGGAATTTACCAATGACCTGGATGTAGTGGGTATGATCCATATCTACTAGGTCTAGTTGATATTTCTGACCAAATTGACTTAATTGCTCTTCTAGCGTCTTGCTAGCATCCACATTAGGCACTTGATAGGAGTAGTTGAGGCTGAGACTATAGTCAGTAGGATAGAAACGGTTAATGGCTGATTCAGTCCCTAGGAAGAGGGAAATCCCCGCAGATAAGGTCACCAGTGCCATGGTGGAAAGTAGGCAGATAGTAGCCAGTCCAACCCCATTTTTACGCATACGGAAGATGAGGTTAGAGGTGGAAATAAAGTTATCAGGCTTATAGTAGTAGGACTTGCGGCCTTTGAGGAACTTGAGCAGGGTAATGGAGCCTGCCTGGAAGAGCAGGTAGGTCCCAGCTGTTACTAAGAGGACCGCCAGGAAGAAGACCATGATGGCAGCCAGGGCATTTTCAATGCTTAAGGCCAAGTAGTAGCCATAGCCCATGAGGCCTAAGCCAATTAAGGCGATGAGCCAGGTAAAGCGGCCCTTCTTCTCCCCGCGTCGACTTTCACGAACTAACTGCAGGGGCTTGAGGCGGAAAATCCGCCAGCTATTAATGACAATGAGGCTTAAGTAGAGGAGGAAGATTAAAGTCAGGCAGGTCCACAAGTATTGGGGCTGGAACTTGGTATCCAATTCTAGGCTCAAATCCATAATCCGCTGATAGAGGGCTAGAATCAGGCGGTTGACCAGGACGCCACTGGCAATCCCAACTAGGGCCGACAGGCCACTGAAGACGGTGATTTCAATCCACATGAGGGAGAGTAGGTGGCGGCGCTCAAGGCCTAGGATGCCGTAGAGGCCGTATTCCTTGGTTCTTTGCTTGAAGACGAAGCCGTTAGCATACCAGATAATAGCGGCCCCGGTAATGGCTAGGATAATCATGCCCAGAGCCAGAACGGTCACGATGGAAGGACCTCCCCGCAGGCTAGACAGGCTAGGATTAAAGGCCAGGGTGATGAAGTTATAGAGGAGGGCTACCGAGGTCACGAAGGCCAGGGCGAAGGGCCCATAGAGACGGTAATTCTTGCGCAGGTTGGCCATCGCTAAGGGAAAGAGTACTTTGCTCATCTTACTCACCTCGACTTGCCATGGCGGTCAGGGTGTCACTGATTTGTTGGAAGAAGGCGGTGTCGGTCTTATCGCCACGGAAGAGTTGGTGATAGAGAATACCGTCGCGAATGAAGAGGACCCGCTTGGCCTTGCTGGCAGCCGTCGTTGAGTGGGTGACCATGAGGATGGTTTGGCCTTGGCGGTTAATGGCTTCGAACTGGTCCAGAATCATGGCTGAGGACTTGGAGTCTAGGGCCCCTGTCGGTTCGTCGGCTAATAAGAGAGAAGGTTGGGTAATAATTGCCCGGCCAATGGCTACCCGTTGTTGTTGCCCGCCTGATAATTCATAGGGGAACTTGTCTAAGAGGTCGCCAATGCCTAGTAGGTTAGCGACCGGCTTAACCCGGCTATCCATTTGCTTGGCAGGTTGGTTGGAGAGGACCAGGGGCAGGATCATGTTGTCCTTAACGGATAGGGTGTCTAAGAGGTTGAAGTCTTGGAAGACGAAGCCCAGCTCATTACGGCGGAAGGCCGCCACATCGGCTTGCTTAATGGTAGTGGTGTCTTGACCGTTGAGATAGACCAGGCCCTTAGTTGGCTGATCTAAAAGGGCCAAGATATTGAGTAGGGTGGTCTTACCAGAACCTGATTCCCCCATAATGGCCACATATTCACCTGCTTCGATCGAAAAGTGAATATCCTTAAGAGCTTGGACGGCTTGGCCTCCAAATCGTGTATGATATGTTTTTTGTACGTGTTGAACATCTAGTAAAGTCATGTCAGTCACTCCTTCTTGAGTTATTTGATAGTTTCATTATATAAAACCGGAAATTGCCTTACCTTAGCTTTGGCTTGCAATTTCCGGTTTAATCTTACATTATTGTCACTTTGGCAGTGACTGACTTAATCTTGGGCTAATTGGGCTTGATTCAAGTCCAATTGAACTTGCGTTCCTTGGCCCACTTGGGACTGAAGGTTTAGACCAATGCCTAGATTGGCGGCGATGGCCTTGCAGAGGTAGAGGCCCAAGCCAGAGGATTGTTGGGAAACTCGGCCGTTAAAGCCGGTAAAACCACGCTCAAAGACCCGAGGAATGTCTTGGGCTTGGATACCAATACCAGTGTCGGCAATAGTCAAGATCCCCTCTTGGATACTAATCTTAATAGTCCCTTGCGGGGTGTATTTGATAGCATTAGACAGGAGTTGCTCCAGAATCAGCTCCAGCCACTTGCGGTCGGTCACATAGACATAGTCCAGACCTTGCAATTCCAGGGTAAGGGGCTTATGGATAAAGAAGCTCGCGTATTTTTTGACCACTTGATTGACTAGGTCCTGAATCTTGACCGATTCTATCTGCAAATCTTGGTGGAAGGTATCCATACGCAGATAGTGTAAGACAAGGTCGACATATTGGCTAATCTTGAAGAGTTCCTGTTGCAAAAGGGGCCGGAGGGGACCCGTTGGATCCAGCTGCTCGACTAGGAGTTGGGCGGCCGACAGGGGTGTTTTGACCTGGTGGGCCCAGAGGGTATAGTAATCCAGTTGTTCATGGTAGTTGGCTTGATAGGCTTGCTGGGCTTGGAGCAGTTGGTGGTGAGCCTCTTGCAGGCCCTGCCAGATAGTCTGCTCAGCCAAAGTAGAGTTGGAGTCCTTAAGATGGTGCTGGTGATTGGTCAGCTGTAGTTCAACCCGTTGAGTGTGGCGCCATTCCTTCCAGGCATCTAGGCATGCCAGGGTCACTTGTAAGACCAGGCTTAGGGTCAAGATATAGAGGGCAAGGTCCTGGTATAGCGGAAAGGCAAAGGCCGAAATCAGCAGTAGACCGTCTTGCAAGAGGCTGCTGACTAGTAGCCAGCGGCGGTTGCGTAGCCAGGATAAGAAAAAGTTAGGCTTCATGAGCAGTCACCAGGCCGTAGCCAATTCCTTTCTTGGTGTGGATGAAGTCCTCTAGGCCCACGCCTTCTAATTTCTTACGGAGACGGGCCATGTTAACACTGAGGGTGTTGTCGTCGATGAAGACTTCACTGGACCAGAGTTCCTGCATGAGTTGGTCGCGACTGACATAGTGGCCAGCTGAGGCGAAGAGGACCCGCAGAATCTGGAATTCGTTCTTAGTTAAATCCACCAAGTTGCCCTGGTAGTGGAGTTGGGTGGTCTTGAGATTGAGCATGGCCCCGTGATGTTCGGAAAACTCTGTCTCGGCGGTCAGCTCATAGGCCCGACGCATGAGGCCTTGGATCTTGGCCACCAGGACCATGCTGTCAAAAGGCTTGGTAATGTAATCGTCCGCCCCCATATTGATGGACATGACGATTTCGGTGGCTTGGTCATGAGAGGACAGGAAGAGAATCGGGACATTGGAGACTTTGCGGATTTCCTGGCACCAGTAGTAGCCGTTAAAGAGCGGCAGGGTGATGTCCAGAATGACTAACTGGGGTGAGGTTTGCAGATAGAGATCTAAGACCTTATCAAATTCCTGGACGAGAATGACCTCATAGTGCCAGGTAGCCAGAATATTTTGGATGGATTGGGCGATAATGGGGTCGTCTTCGACCAGTAGAATCTTATACATGGGAGCCCTCCTTTGCTTCTATTATAGTGTAGCATAGGTCGCCATAAGCGCCAAGTCTCAAGGGGGACAAGGAGAAATTTGCCAAATCCTAAAATAAATAGGCAAAAAGACTTTACTTTTGGAACTTGTTCCATTATAGTATCAGAGTGGTAGATTAATTAAGAAAATGATTAAGATGCTTTGCTTTCTTCTTGATTATTTGAATGATGTAATCCATAAAAAAATAAGGAGGAAAGTCATGTTAAACGGTACAGTGAAATTCTTTAACGTCGATAAGGGCTTTGGCTTCATCTCAGGTCAAGACGGGGTCGATGTTTTTGTACATTTCTCGAATATCCAAGCGGAAGGTTTCAAGACCTTGAATGAAGGCCAAACGGTCTCCTACGATGTCCAAGAAACATCGCGCGGTTTGCAGGCCATTAATGTGGTTGCTATCTAATAGATATAAAAAAGGCTGGAAGCTAATGAGCTTCCAGCCTTTTGGTATTTTATAGCTTGCCTAAGTAGTAGCCCAGAGCGACACAGGCTAAGCCTAGGACTAGGCTGCTGCCCATATAGAGCAGGGCTTGGGGAAAGTTGCCCGCCTGCAGGAGTTTGAGATTCTCCAAGCTGAAGGTGGAGAAGGTGGTAAAGCCACCGCAGAGACCGGTGATAAGCAACAACTGATCGCCCGGGAACCAGGATTGACGCCCTAAGCGCGCGCTCAACCAACCAATCAAGAAACTACCCACTAAGTTGATGGCCCAAGTCTTAAGTGGGAAGCTGCCTTGATAAGGCAAGAGCCCTAGCAAATAGCGCAAGATAGCTCCTAAGGCGCCACCGACGCCGACTAATAGAAATTCCATGTCATCACCTCATGGCTAACAGTATAACAGACTGTCGGACTTGAGGAAAGTGTAAAAAAAGACTGGGAGCTAGTCCCAGTCTGCTAAAGATCTTATGGATTGACCACATATTCTGACATGACATCTTCTTCACCTTGGCCGTAGTTGCCTGCGAAGTTTGGAGTTACCAAGGAGATGGTGCCATTCTTGTTGTGGAAGAGGTAGTAGGTATAACCGAATTGACGCTCATTCCCATTGACAATGGCTTGTGGAATGAGGCGGGTGTTGACCTTGACCGTCCGGATACCAGAACCATCTGCTGAGTAGACCCGAATTTCTTTGGTTGGGCCGTCGACTACTTGGAAGCGATAGGTGTTTTGCTTACTATCGTTGAGGTAGTTGAAGGACATGGTGTAGTTGGTGAATTCTAGGCTGTAATCACTTGGTGCATTGACAGCTTGTTTGTGATAGGTCAATGGGCTTAAGTTTTTGGTGTCCACCCGATAAGGAGCCTGATCAGCAGGCACTGCCTGAACGGTATTGTAGTCAGGTTTTTTGGTGCCAGACTCCAAGTACTCAACATAAGGCGTCGCAGGATCTGGTTTTTGAAGGGTATTGGAAGCTAATTTAGGGAAAGCCAGGGAAATGGTCCCAAATTTGTTATAGAAGAGGTAGAACTGGTGACCACGAATGGCTAGGCCGTTGCTTGGGTCAGTATTAACTGTTACCCGAGTATTGACATAGATGGTCCGAATCCCTTCTTCTGGGTAAGCCGATTGCAGTTGAATGGTTTGGGTCGGAATTTGTTCGAAACTGACGGAGTATCTTGCAGAGTTAGAAATCAAGGTGCTGTTTGCAGCATCGAGTTGGAAGTTATCAGGGTTTTGTCCTAAATCTACATTTGGACGTCCATAGGTACGGTTGCCAAGATTCTCTACAGGTACTCCATAGATGTAATCATCTTGGGCGGATGCTTGGCTGAGAGGTAGGGTCAGTCCTAGCACCAAACCTAAGGCCAAAATAAGCTTAATAAATCGTCGCATTCTTATTACCTCCTTAATGCGAATTGAAAACGTATTTACCTTATGTTCCTATTATAAATTTCTAGTCAAATAGATTCAAGGGAAAAAAGTTGACTTTTTTGCGTTTTTCTAATGTCTTTTCTATGCAAAGGCTTGCCAAGGGTGCTATAATAGGAGTATCGATTATTTAAAACTCAGAATGGAGCGATTAAGACCATGTCAAAAACAATGGCGATTAACGCTGGTTCTTCAAGCTTGAAGTTCCAATTAATTGAAATGCCACAAGAAACGGTAGTTGCAAAAGGTTTGGTAGAACGGATTGGTTTGGATAACTCAATCTTCGCAATCGAATACGGCGACGACCAAAAATTTGAACTTGTAGAAGAGATTGCGACCCACGACCGGGCAGTTGAACTCTTATTCGAACACTTAACCGAATTAGGGATTGTCAAAGACTACCACGAAATCACCGGGGCTGGTCACCGTGTTGTAGCAGGGGGCGAACTCTTCAAGGAATCTGCCTTAATCAATGATGAGGTCATCCAACAAGTTGCCGACTTAGGCGAATTTGCACCGCTCCACAACCCAGCGGAAGCTGCCGTAATGCGCGCCTTCAAGGAACGTTTACCAGAAATCACTATGGCAGCTGTCTTCGATACTTCTTTCCATACAACTATGCCAGCGGTTAACTACCTCTACAGCTTACCATACGAGTACTATGAAAAATTCAAGGCTCGTAAGTATGGAGCGCACGGGACTAGCCACCACTACGTAGCACGTCGTGCAGCTGAAATGATGGGCAAAGACGTCAAAGACTTCAAGATTATTACCTGCCACTTAGGGAACGGGGCTTCTATTACTGCTGTAGACGGCGGGATCTCTGTTGATACTTCTATGGGCTTCACACCATTAGCAGGTTTAACCATGGGGACCCGTACTGGGGATATCGACGCTTCCTTAGTCGCTTTCGTGATGCAAAAACTTGGCATTAGCGATGTGGCTGAAATGGTCAACATCCTTAACAAGAAGTCAGGTCTCTTAGGGATTTCTGGCGTATCAAGCGATATGCGTGACATCTTATCAGCAGCTGGTGAAGGCAACGAACGTGCCCAATTGGCTCATGATATCTTCGTCAACCGTATCCAAAAATACATTGGTCAGTACATTGCGGTCATGAACGGGGTAGATGCCATTGTCTTCACTGCCGGGATTGGGGAGAACTCCATCCAAATCCGTGAGGAAGTCATCAAAGGCATTACCGTGTTCGGTTGTGACATTGATACTGAACGTAACAACACACGTAAAGAAGCCATCATTTCACCAGAAGGTGCTAAGGTTACCGTCCTTAACGTACCAACTAACGAAGAAATGGAAATCGCGCGCGAAGTTGAGCGCCTCAAACAAGCTTAATAAGAGCATGACAAGGACTGAGCCAGGGTGCCCAGTCCTTTTTTGCCTCCATATCAGCAGGCAATTTGTCAGTTTTTATGATACCGATATCAATCGTAAAACTTTCCCTTTATGAGCTTTACTTTTAGACTTGTAAACGCTAATATATAAGTGTAAGTACGTGTTGGAATCTTCATGTCATTATTATGAATTGTCACTTTGCCAACTTGAGATTCCGACAACATGTGCGAAGGGTAGAGAGACAATTAGCACTTATAGAAAGGAGACACAAGATGAAAAAATTCTTGAGTTTTGAGTTCTGGCAAAAGTTCGGTAAAGCCCTCATGGTCGTTATTGCCGTTATGCCAGCAGCTGGTCTGATGATCAGTATCGGGAAAACCTTAGCGATCAGCTTTGCGTCTATTCCATTTTTAGTTACTACCGGTGGTGTCTTAGAAAACATCGGTTGGGCAATCATTGTTAACTTGCACATTCTCTTCGCGCTTGCGATCGGGGGGAACTGGGCTAAGGACCGTGCGGGCGGTGCCTTCGCAGCAGGTTTGGCCTTCATCCTCATTAACCGTATTACGGGTGCAGTCTTCAACGTGAGCGACAAGATGCTCTTAGATGAAGCTTCTACCACTCATACCTTGTTTGGTACACCAATCATGGTTAAAGGTTTCTTCACCAGCGTGTTGGGTGCACCTGCACTTAACATGGGGGTATTCGTAGGGATTATCTCAGGTTTCTTAGGGGCTAACGCCTACAACAAGTACTACAACTTCCGTAAGTTGCCTGATGCCTTGGCCTTCTTCAACGGGAAACGTTTCGTACCGTTTGTAATTATCTTATGGTCAGTGATTACTTCTTTAGTAATGGCAGTTGTATGGCCATTTATCCAAATCGGGATTAACAACTTTGGTCTCTGGATTGCGACTTCGCAAGACTCTGCACCAATTGTGTCACCATTTGTCTTCGGGACCTTGGAGCGTCTGCTCTTACCATTCGGTCTCCACCACATGTTAACTATCCCAATCAACTACACCGACTTAGGTGGGGTTTACCAAATCCTGTCTGGTGACAAGATTGGTGAAATCGTTCGCGGTCAAGACCCACTCTGGTTAGCATGGGCATCTGACTTAGCTCACTTCCGCAACATTGGCGACATGTCTCAAGTCGACCACATCTTGAAAAACTGGACTCCAGCTCGTTTCAAAGTGGGTCAAATGATTGGTTCTATGGGGACCCTCATGGGCTTGGCTTTCGCTATGTACCGTAACGTAGATAAGGATAAATTGGCTGAATACCGCACCATGTTTATCTCTATCTGCTTGGCTGTCTTCTTAACAGGGGTAACCGAGCCAATCGAGTTCCTCTTCATGTTCGCGGCAATGCCATTATACTTGGTATATGCAGTGGTTCAAGGGGCTTCCTTCGCTATGGCAGATGTCTGGCCATTACGTGTTCACTCCTTCGGTTCTATTGAGCTCTTAACTCGTACACCGATGACCATTCAAGCAGGTTTGGCTATGGACTTAGTTCGCTTTGTTGTAACAACTGTAGCCTTCGCAGTGATTATGTACTTCATCGCTGACTTCATGATTAAGAAGTTTAACTTTGCAACTCCAGGCCGTAACGGGAACTACGATTCCGGTACTACCGACAGCAAAGATTCAGGTGAAGCAAAACCAGCTGACGAACAAGTAACCACCATCATCGAACTCTTAGGTGGTCGCGAAAACATCGTGGATGTTGACGCCTGCATGACCCGTCTACGTGTCTCTGTTAAGGATCAAAGCAAGGTTGGTTCTGAAGAAGCTTGGAAGAAAGCCGGTGCTATGGGCTTAGTCCTCAAAGACACTGGGGTACAAGCTATCTACGGTCCTAAAGCCGATGTCCTCAAATCAGACATCCAAGACGCTTTAAGTCATTAATTATTACAAAAAGGTTGAAAGAGTGGCTCGCACCACTCTTTGACCTTTTTTTCATAGGAGGTAAATTATGAAATTATTGGACCTCAATACCCATAGTTGGATTGAAGAGGAGCAGGAGCGCAAGCTAGGGGAGTTGATTGACTTCATCCTAGCAGGCGACTATGACCTGATTACCTTGCAAGAAGTCAACCAAACCATGACGGCGCCTCTCTGGGAGCCAGATGCTTATTTCTGTCCGGTGGCTAAGCAACGTTCCATTAAGGAAGATAACTTTGCCCGTCTCTTAGTAGAGGGCTTGCGCCAAGCTGGCAAGGCCTACTACTGGGCCTGGGCAGATGCCCACATTGGCTTTGATCGCTATGATGAGGGTGTGGCCATCTTGTCTAAGGAGCCATTACAGCCAGAAGCTTATTGGGTGTCTGCCATCCAAGACCGGACTGACTATCATACTCGCGTCCTTTTGCGAGCGCAGACTCATATTGGCGAGCGAGCTCTGCAAGTAGCCAGCGGCCATTTCTCCTGGTGGGATCCTGATAGTGACATTAGCTTTGGCTATGAATGGAAGAAGACGGAAACCATCCTACGTGGCCATGCTGAGTTGCCGTTGATTCTGATGGGCGACTTCAACAATCCGGCTGATAAACGCCAGGAAGGTTATGATCTGATTGCTGCCAGCGACCTTAAGCTCCAGGATGCTTTCCTAGTGGCTAAGGAAAAAGAGGGCGAGTTTACTGTCGAGAAAGCCATTGATGGCTGGGAAGGCAATGTGGACCAGCTACGAATTGACTTGGCCTTCTTGAGCCAAGACTTTGTGGTAGACAGCTACCGCGTCGTCTTAGACGGCCAGCGCGGTCCTGTCGTCAGCGACCACTTTGGTTTAGAGATTATCGCCCACTGGGCTTAAGAAAAAGCTAGAGGCTTAGATTCTATGAATCCGGCCTCTTTTTTGTTCTGTTACTGAGGAAAAGGCGCGAGCCAGGTCAGAAATTCGAAAGAAAGCCATGTGCTAGTGGCCCACTTTGAAGAGTGGACCACTAGCTGGGTCGGAAATCGGGAAAAGGCCCGAAAACCGGGAAAAAGCTAGGAGCCAGTGGTCCACTCCGTCGAGTGGACCACTAGCTCGGCGGGAAACTGGGAAAAGGCCCGCAAACCGGGGAAAAGTTAGGAGCCAGTGGTCCACTCCGTCGAGTGGACCACTAGCTCAGACAGAAACCGGGGAAAAGGGCGGAAAACCGGGAAAAAGCCAGGAGCCAGTGGTCCACTCTGGAGAGTGGACCACTAGCTCGGTCAGAAACCGGGGAAAAGGGCGGAAAACCGGGAAAAAGTCAGGAGCCAGTAATCCACTTTGGAGAGTGGACCACTAGCTGGGCCGGAAACCGTGAAAAAGGGCGGAAAACCGTGAAAAAGCCAGAAGCCAGTGGCCCACTAGCTCAGTCAGCAGCTGAGAAAAGCCAGAAACTTCACCCAACAAAAAAGCGGCCGGCTTTGCCGGTCGCTTTTGACTTATTTTGTAGGTGACCAGGTCTTGATGACTGGTTCCGCTTGGTTTTTGATGAAGGCGTCATCTGTGATATAAGAAACGACTGATACCACATAGTATTGATCTTTTTGGTCATTTGGTGCGAAGACATAGTAGACGATTTGGCTAGATAAGTCGGGATTATCGTTTGGCCCGTATTTTGCCTGAATTCTGATGGCTTCATCAGCAAAAGGCAACTTAGTCTTAGTGATCTCGATAAAGTAAGGGGTCAAGGTAGAGTTGATATGGAATACCTTATCCTTTGCGTGTAGTTCAAGATCAGTAGCCTTTTTCATGAATTCGGCCACTTTTTCGCGCGGATAGGCATCTAGTTTCTCAAGGGTGACCACGACATCTTCGTTATTGCGGTCGTATTGAAGCAGTCTACCCTCATTTTCCTCCTTGTATTTAGTGAACTCTTTAAAATCTTCTGGGACATTGACCCAACCTGTTAGATCGCTCCCAACACGTTGGGACTTGCCTTCATTGTAAACTTCTTTCTTAGCTTCTTCGCGTAGCTTAGAGATAGACTCAACGGAAGAAGTGTTGTCCTGCTGACTTTGTTCTTCGGCTAAGATAGCAGTTGGCGCTAAGCTAGTAGCTAAAGCCAAACTTAAGAGGACGTTTTTCAATAATTTTTTAGTCATGTGATTCATCCTTTCTACTAGTTGGCTGGCTTAGCTTGCCATTTTTCTAAGTGCTTAACTAAGTTTTTAAGGGATTCTTCATTAGAGCTGAAGAAGGTCAAGCGCACGATACGGTTGGCATCATCAGGATGGGCGAAGTCAATGATGACGGACCGGCTATCATCTGATTTGGTCACATCAATTTGATAAACATAACCCAAAGGTTTGCCTAGGTTAACAGGGACAGTCGTCACCTTTTTGCCATGGGCTTTGAAGGCGTAGACGGACATGTCATTTTGGGCCATATAGTCCAGTGGCTTGAGTTTTTTGAATGCTTCAGGCAGGTCGCCTTCCTTGACGTCTTGGATATCGATGTAGAGTTCTTCTTGATTGTCTTTGTCCAGGTAGTGAATGGTGGTATCCTTGGTATCGCCTTTTTGTTCTTGGAAATTACCAGGAAGGTTGAAGTAGCCGGCATTAGGGAGGCCTACTTGGACTAATTTAGCTTGGGATTCGTTAGATTTTTTGAAAAATGAGTCTTTGCTTGACTCCTTGGCTGATTCTTGGCTGGTGCTACTTGCAGCACTCGATTCAGTGGCTTGAGCTACTGTAGTTAAGGCTAATTGACCGGCCAAGGCTAAGCTAACCAAAGCTAATAGAGGGATAGATCGTTTCATTGGAAACTCCTTTCGTTGACTTACTTGGTATCAGACCAAGTTTTGGTGAGGGTTGGTAGTAACTTGTCGATGCTGTCCTTATTAAAGTTGTAGACGCGAATCAAAAGCAATTTGGCGCCTGTGCTAGCAGGGGCTAGATTGTAATTCATCAGGGTAGGGACTTTTTTGCCATCCATTTCAAGTAGGATGGTCGCTGTGAGCGTCATACCTGCCTTAGGATCATCGGCCTTGATTCGGTCGACAGCGACATAGCCGGCATTGCGCTTGCCCATTTCCTCACCCAGATAGCCCATGGTATAGAGGTAGACGTCTGAGTTGTCAGGGGCATCTGCCACTGGCTGATGAGGATCCAGGGAACGCAAGATGACCGTAATGCTACCGTCGGCATTGGCCCATTCCTTATATTTTTCCTCGTCCTTGGTCTGGCTAAAGTCGGCCGGAATGGTGACATAGCCCATGGTATCCGTCCCCACGCGTTGGGTTTGGTCCATGTTGAGAGTTGGAGCCGCAGGCACTTTATTATCTTGGGCGCCTACACTGTTTGGCGTCAGGCCAGCCAGGCCTATTAAGACCACAGTCAGGCTAATCAGGAGGCCACGCCAGAATTTGTTGCTAAGTTTCATGGTCAGGCTCCTTTCTATTCATACTTGGTTGGGGACCAGGTAAACATAATAGGGGCTAATTTATCTATGGCCGCCCGATCAGGTCCGGTGATGGTCAGTAGAATGACATCTTCCTTATTGTTAAGGCGGAGATAGTAGAAGGTAGATTCTGACCGGTCAGGTAGGGTAGTCGCGACATGGTAGAAGGTCAAATTATTGACGGTCGCAAATTCTCCCATATTGTTGGTGCCACCTTCTCCAATCCGCTCGCGCAAATTGAGGAAGCCAATCCAATAGACAGGTGACAGGTCTTTGAAGTCTTGGGGAATTTTGTCGTCGGTCGGCGCCTTGACATCGCGAATGCCCCAGACGATTTCTTGGCCACTGGCTTCATCGCGGAAGCGGTAGGCCTGTTCGTCCTTGCTTTGGCCTTCGACTGGTACAAAGCGTAGAGGAATTTGCAGATAGCCGGCGTCTTCATTGCCGTAGACCACTGTTTTTTCACCGAAAATGTTTTTGTCTTCGGCAGTTGGTGGGGGTGAATTGCTCTCTTGGGCATGAGCTGTCCCAGGGAGACCAGCTGTTAGGAGGCAGAGACTAAGTCCGGATAGTAGAAGTTTCCGAAGCCATTTATGACTCATAATCATCTTCCTTTCTCTAGCAAGTACCAAGCTTTCTTAAGATGGAACTTGACTATGCAACTATTATACCACTCTTTGAAAAGGTGTTCAAATTGCGTCCTATAAGGTAAGTGGCGACAAAAATAACCCACCTCAAGTCGAGCACTTTGGTGGGCTATTTTTATAGCAACTATTTCATAAAGCGAGTCAGAACCAAGCTTAAGACGGCACTGAGGATGGAGACTAGGATGAGGAGACCCAACAACCATTCAAATTGCTTGAGCACTACTAAGACAATCCCCAAGAGAGCCAGACAGGCATAGGCCACGCTGAGAATGACGATTTCCCGATGGGAACTTAATTCTAAGAGTGTGACAATGTGGTCGCGGAACCAGTAGAGATAGCCGGCAAAAATCAGCAGACAGATGGGAATAAGGCTGAATAGGGCAGACATGAGAATCACCTACTTTTTCTTTTTCTTGAGCACTTGGCTTTTGAGTCTTGGACTGACTTGCTTGCTTGAAATTGGGGGCAGGGGATTTTGGCGTAAGGCCAGGAAGATTAGAATCTGACGCAGGGCTTCATAGGCGATGGCCAGAGCTAGCAGAATTTCTAGGACCAGGGATTGGCTCACTCGTTGGCTAATTCCAATCAGAACGGCCAATAAGACAAAGATCAATAGGCTGATGTTGACCTTGAGCTTGGATAAGTCAAAACGCTTGTAGAAGGTCGGATAGACAGCTAGGTCAGCCGTCAGACTTTGCCAGTCAGCTTTTGGCGTCAACTTGGTCAGGTAGTACCAGGTCATGAGGCCATAGAGGCCGGCGCAAATGGCTAAATTCAGCCAAATGGCGCTAGCAGGCGCTAGCGAAATCATGGCAAAGACGACCAGAATCAAGAAGTTACGATGATGGCAGGCTAGATAGATGGGGCGCTTTTGCTCTGGAATTAAGGCAAAGGCCTGACGCTGGGCGTCGAATAAATAGAGGGCTTGTTGCTTGTCATTAAATAATTCATTAAACATATAGCGAGTCCTTTCCTCTCTCTCTACTTCTATTATAAGACCCTTTTCAACTTCTTACAAGAGGGCAGGGAATAGAAAAAGGACAGGAAGCTGACTTCCTGTCCGGGGGGAATCTATTTTATTCTTCTAGGTAGGCCTGTTGTTCGTTGGAGATCGCCATGAGCTTATCACGCAACTGACCTTCCATAAGCTGAAGTTCCTGTTCGGCGATTTGACGTTGACGACGTCCTTCGCGTTGGATTTCCAGGGTTTGTTCGATGGTTTCAATCAAACTGTTTTGAGTATGTTGTAAGGTCTCGATATCGATAACACCTCGTTCGGATTCGCGGGCTGTGTCGATCGCCGATTGTTTGAGCATGTCGGCATTACGTTTGAGCAAGTCGTTAGTAGTTTGGGAGACTTGGCGTTGGCTAACCGCGGCATTTTGCTGACGGAGTAGGGTCAAGGCAATCATGACCTGGTTTTCCCAGAGCGGAATGGCCGTGTGGACGGAGACTTGAATCTTCTCAGCTAAGGCCTGGTTGGTATTTTGAATCATACGGATTTGTGGCGCTTGTTGGACCGTCATTTGGCGGGTTAAGCGCAGGTCGTGGGTCCGTTTGTCCAAGCGGTCTAGAAATTGGTTGAGGTCGTTGACAGTTTGGACGTCCATTTGGTCACCGGAAGCCTTGGCTTTTTCGATGGCAGCAGGGATAATCTCTTCTTGTAACTCCTGCATCTTAAGCTCGCCGGCTGCGATGTAGATGTTAAGGGCTTCGAAGTAGTCCTTGTTCTTCTGATAGAGTTGTTCCAACATGAGGTTGTCGTTGAGCAGCTCATTCTTCTCGCGTTCTAGGCGGATGGCCACACGGTCAATGGCAGTACCAATCTTCTGATAGCGGGCTTGGGTTTCAGCAATGGAAGCCTTAATCTTACCAAAGAATTTTTGGAAGATATTAGGAGAGGCCGTTAAGTCACGCGGGTTAGAAGATTCCAGTTGGTGCATGAGGTCGGTTAGGACATCAGCAATTTCACCTGTATCCTTGAGTTGGACCTTGTTGAGCATGCCATGGGAGAACTCGCTCAGTTTCTTCTGAGCATTGGAGCCGTAGGCGATGACGGCACTCATATTCTGCTCGTCAATCTGCTTAGCCAAATCATAGGCCTGTTGCTGGCGATGTTCTGGCAGGCGGTCAATTAGCTTTTCAGTGGTGACGGCCCGCTTAGCCATCATCTCGGCATCCACTAGGTCAGTGTGAGGGGAGGTAGGGCTAGGCGTCTCTTCTAGGTCGAAGGGATTACCCAGCAAGTCTTCTACCGTACTAGTTTTAGGTGTTTGGGCTTGCATTTCTTCAAATAAATCGGGACGTTGTGACATTATGCTTCATCCTTTCCAAGGTTAATGAGATCTTCAACACTTTCGTCTGATTGGAGCGCTTCTTGGCTCTTAAGGGTGCGATTGGCTACGTAGAGTTCATCTTCCATGGCCTTGAGATCTTCCTGGTGGAAGTGAACATAGGCATCGTTAATGGATTGACAGAGCTTCTCAATAGTGGCCGCTGATTTTTCTAAAATCATGTAGGTTTGCTTGTTCTTGGCAACGTGGCCGTTAATTTCGTTATACTTCTTAAGAATATCTTCTAGGGAAGGCAGGTACTTATAGAGGAAGTCACTGGCTTCGACCAGGCGTTTAGGCTGATTGACGATGTCCTTGAAGTAGTTTTGGCAGACCTTAACGGTATTGTAGCGAACTTCTAGAGTACGGAGCTTAGCGTTTTGGTTGAACTCCTGCTCGATGCTTTGGATTTGCGGTTTGGCAGTTGCCAGTTGTTCGCGTAAGAATTGAATTTCTTGGTCTGACAAGCCTGCTTGGCGGTAGTGTTGGACCTTGTTGCTGCTTGTGCGTGTGACAGAAGTCTTATAGGGGGCTTCCTCGCTAGGTCCGGCAAACTTGGCTAGAACCACCAAGCCGGTCACGCAGGCCAAGCCGAATAGCTCTAGGAAGATGAGACCGATGATCCATTCAAAGTCCATGTGTTGGCCTGAGACAATGGCATTGACAGCCAGGATGGTGCAGGCAATGCCAATATAGAAGAAGTAACGGACCCAGTCCGCTGGTTTGAGCTTATTAATCAGCTGGAAGCCAGTGGTTAGGATCAGAAGGCCCAGTCCGTAGAGGACGAAAGCCAGGACTAGACGTGTGGCTAAGCCATAGCCTCCAGTCAATAAGTTCTTGAATAGGAAATTCAAGACGAAGAATAGGCCGATGCCAATACCGGCACGACGTTGAATACTTTTTTTATATGCTGCCAAACGGCTGGAGAAATCTAAGTTTCGATAGGCTAGGTGGAGGACAAGGGAAGTGATAATCAAAGGGCTAACAATGATTAATTGACCTGGTAACCACATATTCAAAACCTCCTTATTCGTTTTACTGTCTCTATTGTAGCACAGAACTTGGACTTGTATATCGGACTTGAGGCCTATTTTTAAGTAAGACTTAAGCCGTGGCCTTTTTCTTGCTTTATGGCAGGGGAGAGGCTATGCTAGAGTCAAGTAGTAAAAGGAGGTCTGCTCTATGAAAATTGCAGCCAATGAAGTCAGCTTTAATCAATCATCCCGCATGGTGTCGACCCAGTTAATCTTTGATGGCGTCATTCTGCAAACCTACCTTAATCAGGTAAGATTGGACCAGGGCCAGGTGGTTGAGCGGGAGCTTATCCATAAGAAACCGGCGGTGGCCATTCTAGCTGTCACGCCAGAAGACAAGGTCCTCTTGGTTAAGCAATACCGGACGGCCATCGACGCTGATACCTATGAAATCCCAGCTGGTATTCTAGATAAGGGCGACCAAGATGCGCCCCTAGAAGGTGCCAAGCGTGAGTTAGAAGAAGAAACTACCTATCAGGCAGACCACTGGCAGAATCTGGGCGACTTCTATGCCTCCCCAGGCTTCTTAGACGAGAAGTTAACCCTCTATTATGCCCATGGTCTGGTTTCAGTCGAGAATCCACTGCCTCAAGACGATGATGAGGGCATTGAACTCTTTGAAATGACGCGTCAGCAAGTCCAAGACTTACTGGACCAAGGCCAAATTATTGACCTTAAAACCCTCTATGCCCTCCAACTCTGGTTAGGAGGAGGTGGCTTGCATGCCTGAGACCGAAACGCGCATGTCCCGCTACCACGGCAAGGACAAGCACCGACGGGAATATGAAGACTATGTCAAAGGGGGTGCCAGCCAAGCAAGCAAACAAGCGGATTGGCCGGCCCTTAAAGACCAAGACCAGGACTTAGGCCAAACTCAGGTCTATTCTAGTAAGAATTGGCAAGAAGATCCCTATGCCTATCATGAAGTTGAGGAAATTCCGGATGAGTCTTCATCTTATTACCAAGACTATTCAGCTTATGAAGACTCGTCTTATGGGAGCGAGGCCTATGAGGATGAGGGCTATTATGATGATGACCATCAGGCCTATGTAGCTTATGACGAATACGATGAGGAATACGACCAATATGAAGAAGAGCCCGCACCGGCTCCTAGCAAGCCCCCTAAAGTCAAGGGACCATACAGCCTGCGACTGGATCGTTTCCTTAATAATGCCCTGATACTGGTAGCGGTCTTGCTACTCATTGTCATGGTCATCATGTTTGTATTTTAATGAGAAAAAGGAGTTAATCTATGAAAATCGGACTTATTGGCGCCATGGAAGAAGAAATCCGCCTACTCAAACAAGCCCTCCAGCAGGAATCCGAGCAAGTTGTGGCCGGCTACACCTTCTACCAAGGTCAACTCTCTGGCCAGGACGTGGTCTTGGTCCAATCCGGGATTGGCAAGGTCAATGCCGCTATGACGGTGACCTTGCTCAAGCAGCTGTTTGACGTGGACCTGGTCATCAACACGGGGAGCGCTGGTGCTCTGGGCCATGGCCTCAAGGTAGGGGACGTGGTGGTAGCAGATCAACTGCGCCATCATGATGCGGATGTAACAGCCTTTGGCTATCAAATTGGCCAAATGGCGGGTATGCCAGCTGCCTATGAGACCCACTCAGCCTTATCAGACCTGGCAGCCCAACTCTATCAGGCTAAAGGCAAGCAGGTCTATCGTGGTTTGATTGTGTCAGGTGATGCCTTCGTAGCGGGACCAAGTCAACAGGCCCCAATTAAGGCCAATTTCCCTGAGGCCCTAGCCTGTGAAATGGAGTCGGCCGCTATCGCCCAAGCGGCCTATGTGCTCAAGACGCCTTGTGTAGTCATTCGGGCCATCTCAGACTCTGCCGATGACCAAGCCAATATCAGCTTCGATGAGTTTATTCTCTTGGCTGGCAAGGAATCTGCTAGCTTGGTCATGGAACTCTTGGAGCGTATGGGGAATTTAGTTAATGAAACGATGTGAATGACCACTTAGAGTCTTGTGACTTTAAGTAGGAGCAGCCATGCTAAAATATTTGTGCGACAAGACTTGTCAGGGCCAAAAGAATTTGCTATAATCGTAAGAGTGTAAAATAATGCAGCGTAAAAAAAGAAAGCGCGTCAACAGTTGATTGCCCCTTGGGGTAGGTTAGTAACTGCGGCTGCAGAAAAGCGAAAGCCTCACATCACCTGCACGCATTCGGTTTTTTAGGATTATTTTACTCCAAACAAAAATCTATTTTATTGGAGGAATTCAAGAATGTCTCGTTACACAGGTCCATCTTGGAAATTATCTCGCCGCTTAGGCATCTCATTATCTGAAACTGGTAAAGAGTTAGCTCGTCGCAACTACGCACCAGGTCAACACGGCAACCAACGTAAGAAAATCTCTGAGTATGGTTTGCAATTACAAGAAAAACAAAAATTACGCCACACTTACGGCATGAACGAGCGTCAATTCGCGACCTTGTTCCGCAAAGCTGGTAAGATCAAAACCGGTAAACACGGTGAAAACTTCATGGCTTTATTGGAAACTCGTTTGGACAACTTGGTATACCGTTTAGGTTTTGCTACCACTCGTCGTCAAGCTCGTCAATTAGTAAACCACGGTCACGTGACTGTTGACGGCAAGCGTGTGGACATTCCTTCTTACTTGGTAACACCAGGTCAAGTGATTGGTTTGCGTGAATCTTCTCGCGACTTAGCAATCATCAAGGAAGCTTTGGAAAACACTGTTTCTCGTTTAGACTTCGTTTCTTACGATGCAGCTGCTTTCGAAGGGACTTTGACTCGCTTACCAGAACGTAGCGAACTTAACGCTGAAATCGACGAAGCCCTCGTCGTTGAATACTACAACAAATTAGGCTAAGCCTAGTCTGTAAGAAAACACGCCGGTTGACGGCGTGTTTTTTTTGTTCTATCAGAGTGAAAGGGAAGGGGGATAGCAAGACATTAATTTGCCTTGGAGAGTGAGATTGTTAGGTAAGAGAGAAATAAAAAAATTAATCTAGAAATAAATGAAAAGATGGTGCTATTCGCTGCAAACCTAACTAATAGATAAAGAAAAGTCTGAAAATAAATATATTTTAATGACAACAATTAACTTCACTTTAATTCTAGCGGACTAATATTTTGAAATTAAGATTAGATTATGATTAAAAAAAGATGTTGACTTATAATGTTTTTAATGATAAATTGGTGGCGTGAAGGTGCAGAAAGTAGGTTTAAAATGGAAACAGATGTTAATGTAATGGAAGTATTAGATGCTTTAGAAATGTCTTTTGATGAATATGAAGAAACTTCTGTAGAAGTAGAAGCTAGATATTCAAGAACTGAAGCAAGATCGTCTACAACATCAATTTGTAAAATTCGTCCCTAATTAAGCAATCAATATATCATACCGCACCTTCACAACTTTTATAGAAAGGGTGACTAGTATGATGTCATATGTCTCTATTAACCCATGCGTTGATTTTTCTATTTTGCCAAATGGATTTTATGTTTTTTTCTTTGCTCATCAGAAAAAATATCTTAGTGTTGAAAGAAGTAAAGAATTAGATTGTGTTATTGATTTTTTTGTTAAAGGTGGCACGCTGGAGAAATTTTACGAAAAAATTAAGGACAACGAAAATGCGGATAAAACTTTAAAGTGTATAAAGTACCTCTTGAGTAAGGAAGTTATTACATTAACGAATATTCAAAAGGAGTTCAATTTCGAAAAATATGTTACTCCTGAGTTAGCAGAGGACTTTAGATATGGTTACCAAAATTATTATATCAAAAAAAGATTCTTTAATAACCCTAAAGAAAGTATCTTAGTGGGAAATAGGACGAAGATGCTCAAAGATAAGACAGTTGCTATAATTGGCCTGGGGGCAATAGGTTCGCTAATTTCCATGATGTTAGGTTGTATTGGCGTAGGGAATTTAATACTAGTGGATGGCGATAAGGTCTCGCTAAGTAATCTTTCAAGACAATTTTTATATTCGGAAAGTGATGTAGATTTGAACTACAAGGTAGATGCCCTTGCAAAGAGAATTCATCAGAATAATAGTGAAGTTAACGTGACATCTATTCGCGAATACATATTAGGAAAAGATGGAGAAGAAATTTATTTTGAAAATGCTGATTTGATAATTCAAACTGCTGATTCACCAAGTGGTAGAATAGAGAGATATGTGAATGACATCTCGAAAAAAAAGCAGGTTCCAGTAATTTTTGTTCACAACGGTAGTATTGGGCCTTTAGTTTTGCCAGGAATTACAAAGGATTTCTCTGAATTTGAAACATACTTAGATACTGAGTCAAATGGAATGTATCTTAATTCAGTTAACTATTTAGATTCTCGATCTAGGACTGCTTATCCTACAATGGTGCACGATTTATTACATCTAACACAGATTTTATTTGATTTTGTACTTGAATATCTTCTGTTCGAAGATCTTCCTGATTTGCAAAACGCAGTGTACTATATTGAAACAAACGAATTCATCCCATTTTAAAGGAGATGTGAATATGAGCAGCGAACTATTTTTAGATTACATAAGATGTAATGAACTGTCCATTTTAGATTATGAGGATATATTGGAAGAAATCGCTGAGTATAAAGATAATATATCTAAAATTCCGAATTTTACTAAGCTATTCTGGTTTTTAAAATCAATTAAATATAGTGCGTTTAGCTTATACAATCAGATACTAAGAGATGGGAAGATTACAAAAAATACTATAAAGAGTCTAAAAAAATATCTCTTAAGAGCACTTTCTAGGAGTACACCTTTTGGGACATTAGCGTCTGTTAACTTTATTAATTTGAACATTAGACAATTTATGATTGACTTTGATTCTAGTTGGGTAGAAAAGCTTTTACAAGAGCATTTTTCGATGGAGCTCACCACGGTAGGAAATCTAAATGAGGTCGGGATAGCTCACTCTAGTGGTTTATTATGGTTTTCAGATGAATACTATATTCTAGATCATCTTGATATCAAGTATCTAGAGAAGAAGAAAAGTCTAGACATTATATTAAGCCTAATTGATGGGAAACTTTCTGTGAGCGAAATTATTGATAAAATGGGAAAACATCCAAATATTTTGTCGAGTAAAGCAGAAGCCATCAAGATTCTTTCTGAGTTAGCCAAAAAAAATATTATTCAATTATTCATGTTAGGAAATCAAATGCCGAGCACTCAAGCTGATTACGTTAAGCATTATTTAAAAATATACCACTGCGAGGATAATGTTGAATCTGAATTAAGTGAAGCTCTTGAATTGATATCTTCTTTTGATGTATCAAAATCATTAGAATCGCAAGACGATACTTTTAATAAATTAGTTGATGTTATGCAAAGGATTTGCGAGAATACTAATTATCTACATGTAGTGAAATTTAATTCAACTAAGTTTAGTGATGATTCTCTAAGTCTTTGCAGAGAATGTGCGAGGACAATGTATGGCGATTTTTCTGAACTAGTAAGATATAGTATCTTTGATGATTCATTAATAATATTTAATAATAGCATTGTAGAGAAATTTGGTGAGCAGTGTATGATACCAGTTTTCGAAGTGCTTTTAAGCGGTATTTTAGATCAACTTCCACAGAATATAGATAGGTTTAGTACCAAAAATAATATTTTTAGGCTAGAAATCAAAAAACAGTTGTATTTAGAGATACAAGAGTCAATTATAAAGAGCGAAAAGTGTGACTTAAAGAGGTCCGGATTTGTTAAAAGAGTTATTCAACAGTTAAAAAATCTAGGTGTTCAAAAAGACGAAAATGAGATTAGCAGTTCTGATTTGATATTTGACGCAGTTCAGCATATAGATAATACAATAGAGTTGAAGCGACTATCAAATCAGATTGGTTCAACTTGTGCAGGTAAAATGATTGGTAGGTTCATACCTGATAAAACAGAAGAAAATAGCGAGATTCGTCTTAAATTTGTTGACTTTCTTCAACGCAAGGAATCCTTATTAAGCACTGTGGGATTTGCTTCCGCAGCGGTAAAATTTAAAGCCAAAGATCCAGTTATTGGAAATTTAGTTAATCGTACCCCAGAGTTGCTTCCAAATCATATATATATAGATAGTCATTCAGACAATAAATCGAATTTTATTAAACTATCTGACTTATTTGTATATTCTAATCAAGGTAGAACTTTTTTATATTCGCAAAAGCTCAGGAAAAGAATTACTATAACGAATTATGACATGGTAAACCTTGACTTAACACCTATGATGAACCAACTTCTTGAATTAGTAACATATAACTTTAGTATTACAGATTTACTTTTGTTTATGAAAGAATGTTTTAACGAATTTTCTTTACCTAAGGACGTATACTATGGTGATATAATACTATTTCAAAAAGGTATTAAGATTAAGGATCTCGATTTAGAATTAATTGAGCATAACCAAGACGATTATTTTGCTCAATTAATTCTTAAGTTAGATACGTTTGGAATATTGGATAATGATAAAGTTATCCTCCAGACAAAAGATTCCGGCTTGTTGTTAGATTTAAAGTCGGATGAGTATCGCAATATTATTGTTGAATCATTGCGTACTTCGAATGAAATTATTTTCGAGGCACCAACATGTTTTGATTTGAGCACGGACAGAAAACTAGAATATATCTTCGGGAAGTACAATCCCCCCTCAAAAATCAATAGTTATATTCCTAACCTTGATTCTTATATAACTAGTCAGAAACCGGTTGGTATTTTGAATGATGAAGTAATATACTATAAAATTTACTTGAGAAGAGAATTTGAAAACCAGTTTGTCTTCAGAAAGTTTGCGAAATTTTACAAAGAACTGTGTATTCCTAAAGATGTCAAGACATTTTTTGTTCGGTATTCGGAAGATGGCCGTGATATGATTCGTATACGACTATTTGGCGCAAAAGATAAGGTACTTTCATGCGCTACATCATTTTCATTTTTTCTATCGAAGTTGTCATTTATTACAGCCATCTCCATTAATCAATATGAACGAGAGGTTGCAAGATATGGTTTGACCAGTATAAAAGAGTTTGAGTGCTTTCAATGCATAGAATCGGACATTATATTTGATATTTGTGGTAATGTTGCTCCGACACATAAGAATAGAGAAGCTATTGCAATTGTCTTTGCAAAAACTGTAATAGAAGAGACAAATAAGATTGCCTGGTTATATGATAATTTTTATAAATCAGAAATTAGCCGACTTTATAAAAAAAAGTTATACTATAAGATAAAGGAATCGATACGAGACTGGGGTTCGTATGAAAAGATAGTTGGGAAAACAAATCTAGATAGATATCGTAAAAGTCTACTCAATTACTTATGTGTTTTACATAATGATAAAGTAGATGAAGATTATGTGGTTAGTAGCTTGATTCACATGTTATACAATAGGTTACTTGGGTTTGGTCAAGAGAAAGAACAGGAGTTTCATGTCTTGCTTGCTAATGTCATGAAATCTATGGAAATAGCTAAAGGAGGTTGAAACCTATGTTTAGGTTGGTACTGTCTAATAACGCCAAGTCAAAATTACTCCTCTTATTAGTATGTAGGCTTTATCTCAGCGGCTTTAATGTCCTGTTCTCATACTTAACGCAGTTAGGGCTGGGAACAATAGAGAATGGCGCTCAGGGAACATTGTTTCAGGTCGCCGCTTATATGATTGGTGGGGCTCTACTTTATATCTTCTTCTATTATGTCTATAGCCTTAATCTGGCTAAGGTCTTTCAGGAAACAAGTCAATTCATTGTTCAGAAGCTAGTCCAATCCTTTATCAATAAGCGAGATAGTCAAGAACAAACAACAGAGGGTGAGGCGGTTAATTTAATTCATACAGATGCTACCAATATCTCGCTCTTTCTATCGAGTGGCTTGCTTCCTCTTTTGGATACCAGTTTATCCCTGCTTGTTGGCGTCGTCTATGTCATGTCGATGAACCAAGTTATTGGCTCTGTCTTCATATTGGGCGGTTTGGTCATCGGATTGGGCAACTATCTGCTCACATCTAAAATGGAGATGGCCTACGAGGACTATATGGTTGCGGCTGACCAAAACTACAATTTTTATGAGCAAGTCTTCCGAATTATGCCGATTGTTAAAATTTTTAAGATTGGCGATTGGCTATACCAGAAGCAAATTAAGTTCTTTTCTAGTCGTGAAAAGCACTTTAATCAATACAATGGCTACTATGCCAATAGTCTAAGCTTAACAGAAGGTGGCGTGATTACCTTTGAGATTATTTCATTAGCGGTAGGTTTATATCTAGTAATTGCTGGACAGTTAGAAATGGCAGTCTTGTTGGGTATCTGGAATGCCGGACTAGGATCAATCATCTATCCTTTATCAGACTTACCTTCCTTATGGAACTATTTTGTCCAATACAAATCCTCTGCTAAGCGTGTATCAACAAAATGGTTAGATGACCAAGCCTCTGGGCAAGCACAAACAAGGGAAGAACATCCGAAGATGGCAGGGAAAGGCATCACATTAGAAAATGTCAGTTTCTCCTACCAGGATAAGCAAGTATTTAATCAGGTTAACTTCACCTTTGAACCTACAGGCATTCATTTCTTAGTGGGGCCTAGCGGGTCAGGTAAGTCTACACTCTTAAATTTAATTCTCGGTGTCTATGTGCCTCATGAGGGACGTATTGTATTTGACCAAGCTAATGAAGTGCTAGGGCAAGAGACGATAGGTTATGTGCCACAAAAAGTGACTTTCTTTAACACTAGTCTGCGATCTAATTTGCTAATGGGGCGGACAGTCAGTGATCAGCAAATTAAAGAAGTGTGTAGCGCACTGAATATTTGGGAGGTCATTCAGCAACTACCTAAAGGGCTAGATACTGTTTATGGTGAGGACATAAAATTATCGAATGGGCAAATACGGCGCTTAGCTGTTGCGCGTGCCTTGATTTCGGGGGCATATTGGATACTACTTGATGAGCCCTTCTCAGATTTAGATCGAGAAAATCAGGGTTACTTAATGACGCGCTTGCGAGAATTAAGAGATC
Organism: uncultured Abiotrophia sp.; assembly: GCF_963520105.1. Classification (NCBI taxonomy): domain Bacteria; kingdom Bacillati; phylum Bacillota; class Bacilli; order Lactobacillales; family Aerococcaceae; genus Abiotrophia; species uncultured Abiotrophia sp. Next base: position 121,803 of record NZ_CAUQPN010000003.1, on the reverse strand, counting down.
ATTCATTTATAATTGTGACACATACTTCAGATATGATTCAAGCCAATGATCGAGTGATTGAGGTGCAAAGCTTATGAAACAATTCAGTCATTTACTAAAGCAAACTAAGATTAAGAGCTTAAGCTTGTTGTTTATATCGTTAGCCTTAAGTGTTGGGGTGGCAATCATGAGGATTCTAGCTGGTTATTTGTATGATCCCCTGGTTAGTGCAGCAACGAATCCTCCATATCAATTCAACTGGCAACTATGCTTTTGGGTGATTGCCTTGAATATTCTCTTGTCAATCGGGATTGGCCTAACGCAACGTGTCAAAGTAAAAAGCAATTTGTATTTGGAAGGCCAAATGACTGGCTACTTCATTAGACATCTGGAGCAAACAGATGGTCTAGCAATTGATAAAAGCGGCATGGGTCCCTGGTTGACACTGCTAATGGATGACATAAAAGAATGTAGTTACTTCTTGTCGACCACTCTGTTCGAGATAGTGATTGGATTAGCGAGTTTTCTTCTGGCTGTGGTCTATGGAATGCGCACCAACTGGCAATTGACGCTAGGGATCCTTTGCGTATCATTCATAGGTGGTTTGTTGATGAAAGGAATCGGCCCTAGGTTACAAGCAGCTAAGGAGGATGAGCAAGCAGCGGAAGAGGACCTTCAACCCCTTATGGTCCAGATTTTGTCGCAAATTCCCCTGATTAGAGCGCACCGAGCTGAGCACTATACAGAAGAACTATTTGAGGAATATCACGCTCATTATAGAAAGCAACAATATCAGCGACAGAGACATCGTGCCTTACTCGAATCTTTAAGTATTGGATTAGGTTTTGTGATGACGACTAGTTGGATTTCTTTGGCTTTTATCCTGATGGTTCGGGGTGAATTAACACTCGGTCAATTATTTAGTTTTATGATTATTGATCGATACTTTACCTGGGTATTCTTCAACCTACCTAGTCTCTACAGTGAGTATCTTATGGCGAAAGTCTGTGCTGAACGGATTATGACTTTCAAGAAGGAACACTATAGACAGCCGGAAGTGGGAGGAATCCACCAAGGTAGTGTATTATCACTAGTAGATTTGGGCTTCGCATATAGCGAACATCCGGTGTTGGAACATCTAACAGCCAAATTTGAAAAGGGAACACAATACGCTCTGATGGGAGCAAGTGGTTCAGGTAAGAGTACCGTCTTGAAGTTATTAGCAGGTATTTATCCTAGCTATAGTGGGACTATTGAGTTGGATGGCCAAAGTGTTGCAAGTGATAGATTGAGTGCAGTAGTCAGCTACGTACCACAAGACAATGTAGTGATTGAAGATACGATTAGAGAGAATATACTTCTGGGTAGACAGCTTTCGGATGCGGACCTTAATCATATTATCGAGCTGTCTGGTCTGACATCACTTCTTGAGCGACTCGATGATGGTTTGGATACTTTGGTAATTTCTGGTGCTAATCAGAACTTATCGGAAGGAGAGATTCAGCGGATTGGTTTTGCGCGTGCCCTTGTTAAAGAGGCGAGTTTCTTGTTATTAGACGAACCGACTGCGTCATTAGATGTAGAACTCGAGCAGGTGCTAGTTGATTATTATCAAAAGACCGATCAGGGAGTAATTGTTGCTACTCACCGAGACACTAGCTTACCATCTGACTTCGTCCGTATACCCGTTAATTAAGGCAGGAATTATTTGAGACTCCCTGCTAATAGAAAACACGCCGGTTGACGGCGTGTTTTTTGCTAGGTACAATACTAGAAGAGATTACCCAATATAGAAAGGAGCCTGCCCATGGCCTCTGTCACTCTCCAACTGGACGCTGCTAGCCGCGCCCAAATGAAAGCAAGCTACGCCGACTACCTGCTGGATCCGGTGCCTCATAGTGAATTCCGCGCCCAAGTCGACGGGGTAACCATTACAGCCTATGCCAGTGGCAAGGTCCTCTTCCAAGGCAAGAACGTGGAAGCCCAGGTAGCCCGCTGGCAGGGGCAGGCGTCATCGGCGCCAGCCACCAAAAAAAGCGCTAGTTCTGACAAGGCTAATCCAGCAAATCACAGCCACTTGCCTAATGACTTCGCTAACTGGACCATTATTGGCAGCGACGAGGTTGGCAACGGCTCCTACTTTGGGGCGCTAACTGTATGTGCAGTCTACTTGGATGCCGGCGATCGGGCCAAGATTGAAGGCTTGGGCGTCAAGGATTCTAAGCTCTTGTCGGATGCCCAGATTCTGGAACTAGCCCCTAAGTTGCGGCAAGTTCTAATCCATGAGCTGACCATTTGCTCGCCAGCCAAGTATAACGAGGCCAACAAGACCCGCAATGCCAATGCCATCAAGGTCAGCCTCCATAACTTTACCATTCAGAAGCTCTTGGCCAAGCTGTCTGCTCGCCAGAAGTTAGCCCTGCAAGGGGTCCTGATTGATGAGTTTACCAGCCCTCAGAACTATTTTAACTACCTTAAGAAGGAAGCCCATCCCCTGACCAAGGGCCTCTATTTTGCTGAAAAAGGGGAGAGTGCCCACTTGGCGGTGGCCTGCGCCTCTATTATTGCTCGGGCCTGGTTCTTAGAGTCTCTAACCACCTTCGGAGCGCCTTATGATGTGGTTCTGCCGTCAGGCGCGGGTGCCAATGTGGATGCTTTTGCAGCCAAGCTCATTAAAAAGTTCGGACCTGATGTCTTAAGAGAAACGGCCAAGCTCCACTTCAAAAATACGGAAAAAGCCCTGGCCCTAGCGCGCAAGCTTAAGTAGGCCAGAGGCAAAAGAATAGCGATCTGTTTGCGAGTGAGTAAGCAGGTCGCTTTTTTGCTTTTTAGGTACGTGCCTATCAAGAAGCTTGTATTATAGCGCTTATGCGAGCGATTTACGAAGGAAGTGAGTTAGCATCATGTAATTGTTGTAATAACTCAGGAATCATAAAACACCTCTTTAGTAATTCAGAATGAACAATTCATTAAGCGAATGATTTACTTATGCTTTGGAATACCGTATAATACCATAATAAGATTAAATAAGAATAATTCAATAGTGTAAAAATGAGAAAGTGCATTTTCTTTAACATCTGAGTATGGTGAGGTGGAAAATTAAATGGCAGAGAAGAGTATCACATTAAAATTGGAAGAAATCCAAGGAATGAAAAAATATTATGAACAATATTTACAAGATCCAGTTGAACATTCTGTATTTTTTGCTAAAGTGAATGGTGTTACTATCACAGCGTTTCAGAGTGGGACAGTTAGATTCCAGGGGGCTAGCCAGGATAATGTAGATAAATTAGTAGAAAAGTGGAAAGAAAAAAATGAGCAGAGCCAAAATGCTAGAAAGAGCTCCAAAAAGTTTATTTACTTGATTGTAGCTCTTATTATCTTTTTTGTCTCCATGAAAGCTATAGGGTATTTTTGGGGTGCGCTAAATAAAAAAGGAATTCCTTCAAATTTCGTAATTTTTATGACTATAATTTTAGGATCCATTATCTCTTCTTCGGTTACTTTGTATTTATACTTTAGAGAAAAGAAATAATGCATCCTAAAGAATCAAAGTGATAGATGCTTTGACTCTATTTTTATGAATAGGGTAAGTCGGTATTATTTTTGTGTTGTGGGGCAGGCGCCAATGTGGATGCTTTTGCAGCCAAGCTCATTAAAAAGTTTGGCCCTGATGTCTTAAGAGAAACGGCTAAGCTCCACTTCAAAAATAAGGAAAAAGCCCTGGCTCTAGCGCGCAAGCTTAAGTAGGCCAGAGGCAAAAGAATAGCGACCTGTTTACTAGTCAAGTAAGCAGGTCGCTTTTTCTAGTCATTAACAGGATGTGGCGCCGCCTTAGGATGCAGGGAGACCCAGACAACGGCCGCGATAATTAGGACCATGCCCAATAAATCAATCAGGTAGAAGTGCTCGCTCATCAATAAGAAGGCGAAGAAGACGGCTGAGATGGGCTCTGAAGCCCCTAGGAGAGAGGCTTCCATAGGCCCCACCAAGGATACCCCTTTAAGGAAGAGGGTGTAGGCCAAGAGGGTGCCGACCACCACTAAGCCTGCCATGGCAAGAATAGTCAAAGGCTGCCAGTCAATTGGATAGGTCCAGGTCTGGTTAGCCAGGAAGAGGCTAGCACCGCCTAGTAGTAAGCCTAAGCCCGTCACCAAGGTGGCATTGTGGCGCTGTAAGAGATCAGCTGGTAAGACCGTGTAGAGGGCGTAGCCGACAGCAGCTACTAAGCCCCAACTTAGGCCAGCCGGTGTTAGGCTCAGGCTGGTGATGTCGCCATGAGTAGCAATCAGGGCCGTGCCCAGAATGGCCAAAGCAATAGCAGCCAGCAGTTGGCCAGTTGGCGCCTGGCGGGTCTTGAGGCTGACATAGGCAATGACCAGAATAGGACTGGTATATTGAAGGACGGTGGCAGTCCCGGCATTGGAGGCCCCAATGGCTTCCAGATAGGTCAGCTGACAGAGGACAATACCAAAGATAGCGAAGATGACTAGCTAGACTAGGCTAGGCTTATCTTGGCTTAGGGCTTTGAGCTGGGGTCGCTGACGGGCCAAGAGATAGGTCGTCATAATGAGACCTGCTAGCAGCATGCGGATTGAGACGACAATCCGAGCAGGAATTTGGGCTGTCTGCATCAAGTACTGACCGCAGACTCCCGATAGGCCCCAGGAGGCTGCCCCCAAAATCGTATAAAGTCGTCCTTTCCATAATGCCGTCATGGTCTCTTCCTCCTTGTTTTCAACGCTTATCAGTATACACAATTTCTCAGTCCTTGTCATGACCCTTTTGCCCACCAAGCGAGAGGCCTTGGCAAAATTGCTTTTAGTTTCTTTTGTACTTATTTTTTGATACACTAAGGTTAATCAAGCTAAGGAGTGACTGTTCATGGAAAATAAACGACGTTTCCGCGCCGTAATTGAAGGTACCGAATATACGATTGTGGGAAATCGCTCAGCGACTCACCTCAATCAGGTGGTAGAATTAGTTAACAGCCAATTGGCCCAGTTAGCCGAGTTAGCCCCTGACATGTCGGCACGCGATCGGGCTATCCTCATGGCGGTCAATGCCTTATCTGATCAACTAGTTAAGGAACAACGCATTGCAGAATTGGAAGCTCAGCTCCAAAGCCTGCAAGCCAAGGGCAGCGCTCAAGCTCAGGCCCCTAAATCTCCAGTAGCCGAGCCTAAGAAGGCCAGCCCACAGGTTCCCTTTACCAGAAAGTAATACAGAAAGTAATTAAGGAGGAATTCCTTCATGTTAACCTTACTCATGCTTTTGATTCTCTTGTATGCCTTTTACCGTGGTTATCGCCGTGGCTTGGTCATGCAAGTGGTGCGTCTGATTGGTTTTGTCATCGCTATGACCATTGCCAATCGCCACTATCAACCATTGGCACGTTTTATCTCTAACTTTATTCCTTTCCCATCAGTTCAACAAAATACTCAAATGACCTTCTATGACCAAGCCACTAGCTTCGTCATCGACCAGGCTTTCTATCGGGTGGTGGCCTATATTGCCATTGTGGTGGCAGGTTGGTTAGTGACCGAGTTTATTAGCCTCTTCTTCCGTAAGTTAGCCTTCTATGAAGTTTTCAAATGGGCTAACCACATCGGGGGCGGACTGATTAGTGTCCTTATCGCCTATATCTGGATTTTCTTCTCGCTCTTTACCTTATCCTTGGTACCGCTAGAAGGCGTTCAACAACAATTTGTTAATAACCCGATTGCTTATCGGGTCGTGTCTCAAACACCTGTCTTATCTGATATGGCCAACCGCCTCTGGCTCCAGGCCAACCCAAACAATCACAACAACCGTTAACATAAAAGGAGGAATTCAAGGTGACGGATCAGAAGATTTTTAGCACCTTGGAATTCGGTAAAATCAAACAAGCCGTGCAACATTATCTCCAGACCGAGTCGGCTGAGCGCCTGGTTCAAGCCATGGCGCCTAGCGACCAGCTGGACATCATTCAAACATGGCAGTCAGAAACCGAGCAAGCGCTCGGTATTTTGATGCAGGGAAAAGTATTACCGATTCCACGCCTAGTCAATATCGACATGGCGCTTAAACGCTTGGAATTAGGCGCCAGCCTTAATGGCCAGGAACTGGCCGGTATTGCCAAGCTCCTATCGACCATCCACCAACTCATGAAGTTCTTCGATCAGTTGGCAGCCGAAGAGAAGACCTATCCAGCCCTTACGGCCTGGGTCTACCAAGTGGTGACCTTGCCAGAAATTGAAGCTGAACTGGCTCAAGCCATTGACGAAGATGGCTCGGTCCTCTCATCGGCTTCGGTGCTGTTAGCTAGCATCCGTCGCCAACAAGGCCAGATGGAGCAGCAAATCCGCCTGCAACTCAACCAACTGCTTAAGTCCAAGGCCAGCCAATTATCTGATGCCTTAGTCACCATGCGGAATGACCGCTATGTCTTGCCGGTCAAGGCCGAGTATAAGCATCAATTTGGCGGGACGGTCCACGACCAATCTTCAACGGGGCAGACCCTCTATATCGAGCCCCAGGCGGTTATGGAGCTTAATAACAAGCGGGCTGAATTGCAGCGGGCCGAACGCCAAGAAATTGAGCGGATTTTAATGGCTCTATCAGAGGCCCTTATGCCTTATCAAGAAGAACTCAAGCGCAATGAGTGGGTTGTGGCTCATTTGGACTATATCCAAGCCCGCGCCCACTATGCCAAGTCGCTAGAGGCCACTCGACCAAAATTCTCCGATCAGCAAATCGTGGCCATTTATCAAGCGCGTCATCCCCTGATTGCAGCAGACAAGATTGTGCCCAACGATATTATTCTGGGTGAGCACTATCAGGCCCTAATCATTACCGGGCCTAACACAGGTGGGAAGACTATTTTGCTTAAGACGCTGGGTCTCTTACAGTTGATGGGCCAGTCAGGTCTCCATATCCCGGCTGAAGCGGGAAGCCGTCTGGGTATTTTCGATGCCGTCTATGCCGATATCGGGGATGAGCAGTCCATTGAACAGAACCTGTCCACCTTTAGTTCCCACATGACCAATATTGTCAGCATCTTGAATCAGGTGACCGACCGGTCCTTGGTCCTCTTTGACGAGTTAGGTTCCGGGACGGACCCTCAAGAAGGGGCCCTCCTGGCCATGGCCATCCTCAACCATTTGCGTAAAATCGGAACCCTAGTCATGGCAACCACCCACTATCCTGAGCTCAAGCTCTATGCCCATGAGACAGCTAATACCCTCAATGCCAGTATGGAATTCGATGCCCAGACCCTGTCGCCAACCTATCGTCTCTTGCTAGGGGTGCCGGGCCGGTCCAACGCCTTTGATATTTCAGGGCGTTTGGGTTTAGATCCAAGTATTTTGGAAGAAGCCCGTCAAGGGATTAAGGAAGACAGCCAGGCCCTTAATGACATGGTAGCTAAGCTGGAAGAAGAACGGCGTCAGGCTGAGTTGGACCATGAAGCAGCCCAAGACTTGCTGGAAGAGGCCCAACAGCTACATGCCGATTTGCGACATGAATACAATCGCTGGCTAGAAGCCAAGGAACGCCTCCAAGACAAGGCCAAGCAAGAAGCCAATGCCAAGGTGGCCCAGGCTCAGGCCCAAGCCGAAGCCTTGATTCAAGAGATTCGTGACTTGCAGTTAGAACAAGGCCAGAATCAGACCATCAAGGAGCATGTCTTGATTGAGAAACGAGCTGGCTTCGAGCAACTCAAGCAACCCGAAAATCTCAAGAAGAATAAAGTCCTTAAGAAGGCCAAGAACAACCGTCAACTTAAAGTAGGGGACGATGTAGAGGTCTTAAGCTATGGCCAACGCGGGACTATTATTGAAGTCAAGGGCAAGGAATACATTGTCCAAATGGGGATTCTTAAGATGAAGTTTGAGCAGGAAGAACTAGAACCGCTCAATCAAGTGGAGACCAAGACCAAGGTCAATGTCCACCGCCAAGCAGGGGCGAAGGTGCAGACTAGCTTAGACCTGCGGGGCGAACGCTATGAGCAAGCCCTCTATCGACTGCGTCAATACTTGGATGCGGCGCTACTGTCCAACCATCCTATGGTCACCATTATTCATGGCAAGGGGACCGGGGCGCTGAGACAGGGGGTTAAGGAAGTCCTAGCCAAACACCCTCAGGTTGACCGCTTCGAATATTCGCCAGCCAATGCAGGTGGTAATGGTTCGACCATTGTTTATTTCAAGTAATGAGCAAAAAAATAGGCGTCCTCACAGTCCAGTGATACAATAGGAGTATCACAAGCAAAAGGGGAGTCTGTATTATGGCAAAACATTTAACAGATGCTGAATTTTTAACTTCAACTGCAGAAGGAGTTACCGTTGTTGACTTTTGGGCACCATGGTGTGGGCCTTGTCGTATGCAAGGGCCAGTTATCGATGCACTCAGCGAGAAATATGAAGGTCAAGTAGAATTCTTCAAGATGAACGTAGATGAAGAGCAAAAAGTAGCTCAAGAGTTTGGCGTTATGTCTATTCCAACACTCTTGGTTAAGAAAGATGGGCAGCCCGTTGAAAAACTCATCGGCTACCATGACCAAGCTAAGTTAGAAGCCATTCTAGCACAATACTTATAAGCCAATTAGCCTGTGAGCTAGCCGGCTTAGAAGCCAAGAGGCGACTCCCTGGTGAGTTCGCCTTTTTTGGTCGTCCAATATAGGAGGTCACAAGCCTCTATCTATAAGAAAAAACTATAGATAAGATGCCCTGGGAGCAAATGTATTTTTAGTGTCTTTTTATAGGGCCTGAGGTCATTATATCAGGTCTTGAGACACCTAGTATCGAAATGTTAAACTAACAAATATTTTATAAAAAATTCAAAGACTAAAATTCGTTATTTGGAAGCGGTCACTTGAATTGTCAAGCAGATTTGAAAGTGATATAGTAGAGTAATAATGTGTGCTTTTCTATGGAATTGTAGTCAATCTCTTACGAACGCACAAAAAATACAATGGAGGAAAGAAGGGAAGACGTGTGGAAGAATCACGCATATTTGAACTCTTTGGCTTAGCCTTCAGTTGGAATACAGTACTGGCGACCATTGCGACAGTGCTCCTAATATGGGGCTTGTGCGTTTGGTGTACGCGTAAACTGTCGGTTGACCAACCGGGTAAACCGCAATTGTTCCTAGAAACCATCATCGACTTTGTCCGCGGCATCGTGGGTGGGGCCATTACGGATCCCAATGCCCAAATGTACCAGCTCTTAGGGCTGACATTGTTGTTGTTTGTTTTCGTGGCTAACATGCTAGGCTTACCATTCATGCTTAACTATGGCGAACATTCCTATTGGCGTAGCCCAACGGCTGACCCAATCGTCTGCTTGTCCATGGCAGCCTTAATGATTCTGCTCTCCCACTATATTGGGGTTGAGAAACAAGGTTTCAAGGGTTATCTGATTAACGGCTATACCAAGCCAATGAAGGCCATGATTCCGTTGAAAATCATTGAAGAGTTCACCAACACGATTACCCTGGCCTTACGGCTCTACGGGAACATCTTCGCGGGTGAAGTCCTACTGGGCTTGATTGCTAACTTGGCAACCTCTGCCGGTCTAGTCACTTGGCCTGTTGGGATTCTGATCCAAATTATTTGGCAAGGATTCTCGCTCTTTGTAGGTTCCATTCAAGCCTACATTTTCGTCACCTTAACCATGGTTTACATGTCCCATAAGGTTGAGACGGAACACGAATAAACTGACTATATTTATTGATTAAAGGAGATATATTATGGATTACGCAATCGCTGCTGCAATCGCTGTTGCCTTCGCTGCATTAGGGGCATCAATCGGGAACGGGATGGTTATTTCTAAGACCATCGAATCAATCGCTCGCCAACCAGAATTGGAAGGTAAATTACGGATGACCATGTTCTTGGGTGTCGGTCTGATTGAAGCCGTGCCAATCATTGCGGTCGTTATCGCATTACTTTTCGCCTTCAAATAAGCCAGCTGACGCTTGAAGGTCAAATTCGGGAGGCTATATATGAACACGCTGTTATTAAATACAAGTATCAATACCTCGTTGGGCCATACCATTGTTACCTTGGTGGCCTTCGTGATTTTGCTTCTCATCGTGAAACACTTTGCCTGGGGCCCGCTGACTAAGATTTTGTCAGAGCGCAAACAGGTCATTGACCACGACATTCAGACGGCTGCTTCTGAAAAGGCAGCTGCCCAAGACGCCAACCGTGATGCGCAATTAGCTTTGCGTGACGCACGGGCGGAAGCAACTCAAATTATCTTGCAAGCTAAGAAACAAAGCCTGCAAGTTCAAGACACCATGCTCAAGGAAGCCAAAGAAGAGGTTATCCGCATGAAGGAGACCGCTCAGAAGGATATTGCCTTGGAACGTCGCCGTATGTTAAGTGACTTACGGGCAGAATTGACTGACATCTCCATTGAGATTGCTGAGAAGATTATCCAACGGGAAATCAAACCAGAAGACTATCACCGTTTAGTGGACGACTTTATTGAAGGAATGGATGATATATCATGACAGAAGAAGTAAAGCAAGCCTCTGTCTCTCTCAAGCGTCCTCAAATTGCTGATATGGAAGAGGCTAAGAAGAAGCGGGAGAAAACCTTCGAAGATAAATTGTTGCGCAAGATGCAACAAGAATACCTGGAAACCTATCATGGTGAAGTCGCTCAGGCTGCGGCTAGTAATCAAGCAGGGGATTCGTCTGATGCAGATCAGGTTCGGGACGAGAACCGGACCCAGTATGAGGACCGCCTCTTAGACAAGCTTATGGCGCAAATTTCGAGTGGTTATGAGAACCATGATGAACGTCGCCGCCAAGTCCGTTCTGAGACCTTGATGATTACCAGTGCTGTGCCTTTGACTGAAGATGAGAAGGAAAAGATGACCCGCAAATTCATGGAAATTACCAAGAAGCCTCTGCGTCGTATTACGACAGTGGTCGATCCTAGCTTGATTACTGGGGTTCGCCTGCAGTCAGAGACCTTCTACTATGAAGTGACAGGGCAGAAGAAATTAAGAGAAATACGTGCCTTCTTAGAAAAAGGCTGGTTACAAGGAGATGAATCGTAGATGACAGAGCGTTTAGAAGATCGTTTACGTCAACAGATCCGCCGCTTTAGATCGCAAGACAATTTAGAAGAAATCGGGACGGTTACCTTTATCGGTGACGGGATTGCCCGTGTGATTGGGCTAGAGAATGTCATGTCGGGTGAGATGGTCGAGTTTGCCAACGGCTCTATCGGCATGGTGCAAAACCTGGAATCCAATGATGTTGGGATTATCATTTTCGGTAAGTATGAGAATATCCATGAGGGTGACTTAGTCCGCCGTCTGGGTAAGATCATGGAAGTCCCAGTAGGTCCTGGCCTATTGGGTCGTGTTGTGGACCCTCTAGGCCGTCCGCTGGATGGTTTAGGTCGGATCGACAGCAACCGGACCCGTCCAGTTGAGACACCTGCGCCTGGTATCATGGACCGCCAGAGTGTGAATGAACCAATGCAAACAGGGATTAAGGCGGTTGACGCCTTAGTACCAATTGGTCGTGGCCAACGGGAACTGATTATCGGGGACCGTAAGACAGGGAAGACTTCCTTAGCGGTTGATGCCATTATCAACCAAAAGGGTAAGGATGTTATCTGTATCTATGTGGCCATTGGTCAGAAGGAATCCACGGTTAAGAACCTGGTCAATACCTTAGAACAATATGGGGCCATGGACTATACTGTCGTCGTGACAGCTTCTGCCTCACAACCTGCGCCTTTACTTTACCTAGCGCCTTATTCAGGGACTGCCATCGGGGAAGAATTCATGTATAATGGCCAGCATGTCTTGGTTGTCTATGATGACCTATCTAAGCAAGCTGCGGCCTATCGTGAAATGTCCCTCTTGCTCAAACGCCCACCAGGTCGTGAAGCTTATCCAGGGGACGTCTTCTACTTGCATTCACGCCTCTTAGAGCGTAGTGCCAAACTCAGTGACGCCTTAGGTGGTGGGTCCTTGACCTCACTGCCAATCGTGGAAACCCAGGCTGGTGACATTTCGGCCTACATTCCAACCAATGTCATTTCCATTACCGACGGTCAAATCTTCTTGGAAAGTGATCTCTTCTTCTCGGGTATTCGACCTGCTATTAACGCCGGTCTGTCAGTTTCTCGGGTAGGGGGAGCAGCTCAGCTCAAACCGATGAAACAGGTCTCTGGGACCTTGCGGATTGACTTGGCTAGCTACCGTGAATTAGAAGCCTTCACTCAGTTCGGTTCAGACTTAGATGCGGCTACGCAACACAAGCTCAACCGTGGGAAACGGACCGTAGCGGTGCTCAAGCAGAAGCTGCACAAGACCTTGCCAGTTGAAGAACAAGTGGTCATCCTCTATGCATTGATTCATGGCTATATGGATTCTGTGCCACTAGAAATGATTGAAGACTATCAAGACCAACTTATGACCTTCTTCCGAGATAACTACGATGTCATCTTGCATGAGATTGTGACTAAGAAGGTTCTACCTGATCAACAGCTCATGGATAGCATCTTGGCTGAATTCGGCCAACGCTTTCAACCATTGAGTGCGCGGCCTTTGGTCGCTGACTAAGCCTGAGGAGGGGCGGACATAAATGGCTTTAAATGAAATTAAAAAGCGGATTGAGTCCACTAAAAAGACTGCCCAAATCACCAATGCCATGCGGATGGTGTCGGCTGCCAAGTATAACAAGATGGCCCAAGACGCCAAGGATTACTTCCTCTATGCTGAGAAAGTGCGCAAGATGGTCTCCCATGTGGCCAAGTCCCAGTTGGAGCTCTTAGACGATGGGGTGCCCATTCGTCAAGACGGGCTCAACTATATCGACTTTCACGATATGCTCTTAGAGCGTCCCGTTAAGAAGACCGGCTATCTGATTATTTCCTCAGACCGTGGTTTGGCGGGGAGCTACAACTCCTCCATAATCAAGGCGGTCCAACAGATGTTTGAAGAAGACCATGCCGACAAGAGTGAGATTGTGGTCCTGGCCATTGGGGAGCCGATTGCCAAGTTTTGTCGGGAGAACGGCTACTATGTAGCCAAGGAAATGCACGACATTTCGGACCGACCAACCTTCGGTGAGGTACAAGCCATTGTCAAACGGGCGGTCAAGCTCTTCAAGGAGCAGGCCTTCGATGCCCTCTATGTCTGTTACAACCATCATATTAACGCGGTTAGTTCCCAATTCCGGGCTGACCAGGTCTTGCCTTTGACTGATTTAGATGTCTTAGATGAGGACGAGGATGATATGGCCAATGTTGACTATCTAGTAGAGCCCTCTCAAGGGGCCTTGCTGGACGTGCTCCTGCCACAGTTTGCGGAGAGTCAGATTTATGGGGCCATTGTCGATGCCAAGACGGCTGAACACGGCAGTCGTATGAACGCCATGCGCAGTGCGACAGACGCAGCCAATGAGATGATTGACGCCTTGAAGCAGCAATTTAACCAAGAACGTCAATTACGAGTAACCAATGAAATTTTAGAGATTATCAATGGGGCCAATGCCCTGAATGATAATAAGAAGAAGGAGGATTAGACCATGCGGATTGGACGAATTGAGCAAGTCATCGGCCCAGTTGTCGATGTGGCTTTTCCGGTTGAAAATGGGGTGCCTGATATCCACCATGCCTTGGTGGTCACCCGTCAACCCGTCAGTGAAGCAATGGACTTGTCAGATGTAGACCTGTCCCAATCCATTACCCTGGAAGTTGCCTTGGACTTGGGGGATGGGGTAGTGCGGACCATCGCCATGGAATCTACCGACGGGCTCCAGCGTGGGCTAGCCGTACTGGATACAGACCGCTTGATTGAAGTACCGGTAGGGGAAGTAACCCTGGGCCGGGTATTCAACGTCTTAGGTCAACCAATTGATGATATGGGTCGCCTAGATGGCGATCATGAGGTGCGAGGGATTCACCGTCCAGCACCAACTTTTGAAGAATTAAGTTCTAGTTATACCATTCTTGAGACCGGGATTAAGGTCATCGACCTCTTAGCCCCTTATATCAAAGGGGGTAAAATCGGCCTCTTCGGCGGTGCCGGGGTAGGGAAGACGGTCCTCATTCAAGAATTAATTCATAACATTGCCGAGCAACTAGGGGGGATTTCGGTCTTCACTGGGGTCGGCGAACGGACGCGTGAAGGGAACGACTTGGTTTTCGAGATGCGTGAATCCGGGGTTAACAAGAAGACCGCCATGGTCTTCGGCCAAATGAACGAGCCACCTGGTGCCCGTATGCGGGTTGTCTTAACTGGTTTGACCATGGCCGAATACTTCCGTGATGAGCTCAAACAAGACGTGCTGCTCTTCATCGACAACATCTTCCGTTTCACCCAAGCGGGTTCTGAAGTCTCTGCCTTACTGGGCCGGATGCCTTCTGCCGTAGGTTATCAACCAACCTTGGCTTCTGAAATGGGGGCCATGCAGGAACGGATTACCTCAACTAAGAATGGGTCCATTACCTCTATCCAGGCCGTCTATGTGCCTGCCGATGACTATACGGACCCAGCACCAGCCACAACTTTCGCCCACTTGGATGCGACTACCAACTTGGAACGTCGCTTGACCGAGCAAGGGATTTACCCAGCGGTGGATCCACTGGCTTCCACTTCAAGTGCCTTGGCAGAAGAAATTGTCGGCCAACGCCACTACAACATTGCCCTTAAGGTACAGAAGATTCTGCAACGCTACCGTGAATTGCAAGATATCATTGCCATTCTGGGGATTGAAGAATTATCTGATGAAGAGAAAATCGTGGTTAAACGTGCACGCCGTCTCCAATTCTTTCTATCGCAAAACTTCCACGTAGCCGAAGCCTTTACCGGGATTCCTGGTTCCTTCGTGCCAATTGAAGAAACCCTTCATGGCTTTGAAGGAATTGTGGACGGTAAGTACGATGCCTTACCTGAAGAAGCCTTCCGTAATGTGGGGCCAATTAGCCAAGCCATTGAGAAGGCACGTAAAATGGGCGTTGACTTGCCAGCAGGCTTAGATTAAGAAGGTGACCACTATGGCCAATCCAAAGGACCAGCATACCATGCGGGTACGCATTTACTCGCCTCAAGGGGTTATCTATGATCACCAAGCCCTGTCCTGTAGTGTTCGGGCAGTAGATGGTGGCCTAACCGTTCTACCTAACCATACGCCAATTTTGGCACCGCTAGAACTTAGCGTTGTCAAGGTGGTACGGGTGCATGAAGGCTTTACCGATGACTTTATCGCCATTAATGGTGGCGTCTTGGAAATGCGCAACAATGAAGTAGAGATTATCTCTAACTACGCAATTCGTGGGAAAGACATTGATGAAGCTCAAGTAAGTGTGGAACAACAAGAAGCCGAGATTAATATGCAAGAAGCCATTGCCAACAAGGATAACAAGGCCTTTATTAAGGCTAAGATTGAATTGGACCGGGCAATGAACAAGATTACAGCCTTCCGTCGTAAGCGGGGCTTATAAGGAAAAGGGGGCTGGGTGACCAGTCCTTTTTCTATGGGCAGTTTATAGCAAGCAAACGGCATTTAACTCGCATTTTTCGACCTGATGGGCTATAATGAACTGTTACTTAAAGTGAGAAAGGAAGCGCTCATGTCAGCTTATGTTATTTTAGTTAGACTCTGTCTGGCCATTCTCTTCGCTGGGGTCATCGGCTATGACCGCCAACGCAAGAACCGGCCGGCTGGTCTGCGTACCCATATTTTAGTTTGTATCGGGGCCACTGCCATTTCCATGATTCAATCGGCTGTCTTCTATCAAAAAATGCACGGTTTCCCAGAAATTGAAGTAGACCAAGTGCGTTTGCTGGCGCCTATTGTCAGCGGAATTGGTTTCCTGGGCGCCGGGACCATCGTGGTCACCAAGCAAAGGGTAGCCGGCCTGACCACGGCCGCTTCCCTCTGGACGACAGCGGCGCTGGGGATTGCTCTCGGTATGGGGTATTATGAAATTGCTGGTTTGACCTTCTTAGGGGTTATTTTCTCCCTAACGGTCATTCGCTTTATTGTCCGCATCCCCGATGTTCGGCGTCTGGAAATTCAATATGTTCACCGGGTTGCTACCAAGGAATTCTTTGCCGACTTCTTCAGGACGCACCACATTGAACTGACGGATGTTCAATTCGATGTAACCAATGTGGACGGCAAGAAGATTTACCGCAATACCTTCACCATTCATTTGCCTAAGGACTTGACTCACGTCCAATTGATCGAAGAATTATCCACCAATCCGGATATTATGAAAGTTCGGCTAGTCTCAATTAATGAATAGCTTGTCATGACTCAACTTTTCTACTACACTTAGTGTATTCACATAAGAGACGATGAAGAGAAGGGGTTCAACCGCCTAGTCCAGAGAGGAAGCCTCAGGCTGAAAGCTTCCACAGGATGAACCAAGTAGCTCAGAGTATCAGGTGCCAACGACAGCTCGCTGTCCAGTAGTCCCTGACGGAGGAGACACTCCGATAGCAACAGACGAGTGATAAACTTAGGTGGTACCGCGACTTAGCTCGCCCTAGGCAGCCTTGTGCTGACTAGGGCGAGTTTGACTTACCCATATATGATATAATCGTCTGGATCCAGCCCATTGTTAAGTAAAGAAAGAAGAAACTGTAATTATCAGAAAGCTTATTTATCTGAGGCTAATGAAAAGGGGATAGAAATTTATGATTTTTACAGTCAACACAGAATGTTCAGTGATATTTTGGGGTATTTAAAGGGGGATTAATAGTGTTTGTTAGAGCGATTAGACCGTTGTTTTTTTCGTGTGAATGTAGGAATATCGAGCTATACGATAGGTTGAAGTTTTTAAATAATATGGATGATAAGGGACTGCACTTTGGTAAGATTACACTTTTTACCGGGTTAAATGGATCAGGAAAGACGACTATTCTAAACATTATCGCCAATAAATTAGGCATTCGCGAAAGTGGAGGGTCCAGAAACTTCATAGGCAATCGTCAGACAGAGCCGGAACAATACGCTGATTTATTCAGATTAGTAAGAGTAGCGTCCCAAAGAGAGAAAGATGCCTTTTATTTTCGGGCGGATACGTTTTATCAAACGAAGCAGTTTGTCGATAACTATCAGTTGAATGACTACTATGGCGTTAAATCAATGAATAATTTTTCGAACGGAGAGAGTTTCATGCGTTTTGTCCAATTTCGCTTAAAGGATAGTGGGGTTTATTTGTTCGACGAGCCTGAAGCTGCACTTTCACCTAGTATGCAGATGACATTATTAGTAGAGTTTAAGCGTATGTTAGACCATGGATGCCAGCTCATTATAGCTACTCACTCTCCGATATTGCTTGCATATCCTGGTGCTGTAATTTACGAGATTAATGATAGTGAAATTACTCAGAAATCATATGAAGAGACGGAAGTGTTTAATACCTATTCCTTATTCATTAATAATCACCATCGCATGATTGATCAACTACTCGATTGATGTAAAGGCACTTGCCTTAATGCCTCTTTTCTGCTACACTAACTATATCACATAACTAACGATGAAGAGAGTCGGTTCACCGCCCACCCCAGAGAGGAAGCCATCGGCTGCAAGCTTCCATAGGATGAACCCAGTAGCTCAGAGTATCAGGTGCCAACAGCCCCAGGCCCAGTAGTCCCTGACGGAGGAGGCACTCCGATAGCAACAGATGAGTAACAAAACTTAGGTGGTACCGCGAGACCCTCGCCCTAGGCAGCAACAGGCTGACTAGGGCGAGTTTTTTCGTAGTAGGAAGACAATACTATTTCGTTCTTGTCCGTGTACCTCAAGTGAAAATCTGGAGTCGCGTCCGAACTGACAGCCTTAGGGCGCTAAGGATGTCAAGAGTATGAGCAGTCGTAGGAGCCTTTGGCGACGTACGAATGCCATAGCTGGGCAAGCCGGAAGACTCCGCAGGAGGCTGGAGGCGGTCCCGCTCTTAGGGCTGTCAGTTCGGCTCGACCGACGGAAGATTTTCACGTTTTTAGGCACAAGACGGCGCATTTCTCCACCCACCCATCGTTAATTTTATAAGGAGGACATTATGACCAAAGAACTATCAACCAAGTATAATCCCCAGGCCATTGAAGCCGGGAAATACGAAGAGTGGTTAGAACGTGGCGTCTTTAAGCCATCGGAAGACCCAGAAGCAGAGCCTTATTCCATTGTCATTCCACCACCAAACGTCACCGGTAAACTCCACCTAGGCCATGCCTGGGACGTTACCTTGCAAGATATGATTATCCGTCAGAAACGTATGCAAGGCTTTGACACCCTCTGGTTGCCTGGGATGGACCATGCCGGCATTGCTACCCAAGCCAAGGTCGAAGAAAAATTACGAGGCCAAGGCCTGTCTCGTTATGACCTAGGCCGGGAGAAATTCCTGGAACAAACCTGGGCTTGGAAGGAAGAATACGCTGGCCACATTCGTCAACAATGGGCTAAGATGGGTATTTCTGTCGACTATAGCCGCGAACGCTTTACCCTGGATGAGGGGCTGTCAGAAGCCGTTAAGAAGGTTTTCGTTACCCTCTATGAGAAGGACTTGCTCTACCGGGGCGAATACATCATCAACTGGGACCCAGCAGCTAAGACTTCCTTATCTGATATCGAAGTCATCCATAAGGATGTGGAAGGTGCCTTCTACCACATGAAGTATCCTTTGGCAGACGGTTCTGGCTACTTAGAAGTGGCGACTACCCGTCCTGAAACCCTCTTAGGGGATACGGCCGTGGCGGTTCACCCGGACGATGAACGTTATCAAGCCTTGATTGGCAAGAAGGTGATCTTGCCATTAGTTAACCGCGAAATTCCAGTGATTGCTGATGAATACGTGGAGCAAGACTTTGGGACTGGGGTAGTTAAAATTACGCCAGCTCACGACCCTAACGACTTTGAAGTGGGGAACCGTCATGACTTGCCACGTATCAATGTCATGAACGATGATGCCACTATGAACGAATTAGCAGGCAAGTACCAAGGCATGGATCGCTTTGCTGCACGTAAGGCGGTTGTAGCGGACTTAGACGCTGCTGGCCTCTTAATCAAGATTGAACAACACTTACACTCTGTGGGTCACTCTGAACGGACTGGTGTCGTGGTAGAACCTCGTCTGTCGACGCAATGGTTCGTCCGCATGGGGCCTTTGGCTGAGCAAGCCATTGCCGCTCAGAAGGCTCAAGGGGAGAATACCGTTAACTTCTACCCACCGCGCTTTAACGATGCCTACATTCGTTGGATGGAAAACATTCACGACTGGGTAGTATCACGTCAACTCTGGTGGGGGCATCAAATCCCAGCCTGGTACCACAATGAGACAGGTGAGGTTTATGTGGGCATGGAAGCACCTGCAGATAGCCAAAACTGGACCCAAGATCCAGACGTCTTAGACACTTGGTTCTCAAGTGCCCTCTGGCCATTCTCAACTATGGGTTGGCCTGATGAAGAATCAGCTGACTTCAAACGCTACTTCCCTAACAACACCTTGGTAACGGGTTATGACATCCTGACCTTCTGGGTCAGCCGCATGATGTTCCAGAGTTTGGAATTCACCGGCCGTCGTCCTTTCCAAAATGTCCTCATCCATGGTTTGATTCGGGATGCGGAAGGCCGTAAGATGTCCAAGTCCCTGGGTAACGGGGTGGACCCAATGGATGTCATCGAGCAGTATGGGGTAGACTCCCTGCGTTGGTTCCTGGCCAATGGTTCAGCACCTGGCCAAGATGTCCGCTTCTCGACTGATAAGATGGATGCAGCTTGGAATTTCATCAACAAGATTTGGAATGCCAGCCGTTATGTGCTTATGAACGTGGGCGACTTGACCTTGGATAACTTGTCCATTGGCCAAGACTTGACCCTAGCGGATCGTTGGATTCTAGCCCGTCTCCAAACCACCATTGCAGATGTAACCCGTCTCTTCGAACGCTTCGAGTTCGGGGAAGCTGGCCGAATCCTCTATAGCTTCATCTGGGACGACTACTGTGACTGGTACATCGAAATGACCAAGGAGCAACTCCAAGACAAGGAAGCTGCTAATACAACCACCAAATCTATTTTGGTCTTCGTCTTAGATCAATTCCTCCGTCTGCTTCACCCAATCATGCCATTTGTGACGGAAGAAATCTGGCAACAAATTGGTGGCCAAGATAAGTCCATCGTGGTGGCGGACTATCCACGCGTAATGGAGGCATATCAAGATAGCAAAGTGGAGGCCCAAATGGCCCAATTAATGGAATTGATTCGTGCCGTGCGGACCATCCGTAACGAGATGAACACGCCATTATCTAAGCCGGTAGATCTCTACATTAAGGTTCAAGATGCAACAGGCCAAGCCCTCTTAGAGGCTAACCAAGCCTACATCAAACGCTTCTGTAACCCAGCTCAACTGTTAATCAGCCAAGCACCCGAGCATCCGGAAGAAGTGGTAACCCAGGTCTTGAGCTTCGCTGAGATTTTAATGCCACTTAAGGGATTGATTAAGCTAGAAGATGAGTTAGCCCGTCTGGAAGGCGAACAAGCTAAGTTAGAGAAAGAAGTCGCACGTATTGACGGCAAATTGTCTAACGAGAAATTCGTTTCACGCGCGCCAGAACATGTGGTAGCGGAAGAGCGCAACAAGCGTCAAGGCTACCTCAGCCAATTAAAGACTGTCAAGGAACGGATTCAACAAGTCAAAGACTTAATGTAAGCAGCAAGATAGTAGAAGGCTAGGACGGGCGTCCTAGCCTTCGGTCTATGCCATGATTTTAGTTACTTGATTAAGAGGAGGATGTCATGGGACAAGAAATTACAAGTATTGAAGCCGCACATGATTGGCTCAGTCGCCAGACCAGTCACCAGCTTAGACCAGGATTTGACCGCATGCGCCATGCTTTAAGCCTGTTAGGCCAGCCACAAGCGTCACTGCCAAGTATTATTCAACTAGCTGGTACCAACGGCAAGGGCTCAACCTTGGCCTACTTACAGGGTTTGTTTATCAGCCAAGGGCTGAGAGTGGGGGCCTTTTCCTCGCCCCATATCCTGGCCTTCAACGAGCGACTCATGGTTAGCGGCCAGCCCATTGAGGATGAGAAACTAGTGGAATTGGTCCGTACTATGGTTGAGCTTAATGAAAAATTGATAGCCCAAGATTGGGGTCCGCTCTCTGGCTTTGAACTCTATACCGTCATGATGCTAGTCTATTTCAGTCAGTGTCAACTTGATGTCTGCCTGATAGAAGTAGGAGTAGGGGGGCTCTGGGATTGCACCAATGTGCTGGAGGCTGATATGGCCCTGATTACCACTATTGGCTATGATCACCAGGATCGACTGGGCCATAGTCTGACAGAGATTGCTCAGCAAAAGTTTGGCATTATTAAGCCGAAAACTGGGATAGTGGGGCTAGGGCGCCTACCCCAAGAAGCCTTGGCAGTCTTACCTGGCCTACTGGTTAATCTCAACTTCCAGGGGCAAGTCATGCAATTAGGCCGAGATTTTCATGTCACTCCTGTGCAAGAAGGCAGAGGCCTAAGTAAACGAAACTGGCAAGTGACTTTGCCATCAGGGCGACACTTTGACCAGGTGACCATTGCCATGTTAGGTAAGCACCAGGGAGATAATCTAGCCCTAGCCTTAGCTAGCTTTGAGGCTTGGATGAATCAAATGAAACGTGAGATTGACTGGGATCAGGCCCTAGCTGCTCTAGAACAGGTAAACTGGCAGGGGCGCCTAGAGTGCTTAAGTCATGAGCCACTTATCTTGGTCGATGGCGCCCATAATAGTCAAGGCCTCCAAGCCTTGGATGGCTTTCTGACGCATGATTTGGCAGATTACCAGGTGACGGTAATTTTTGCTGGCCTCAAGCGCAAGGACCAGGACAGCCACCTAACTTATCTGAATAAGTGGGCGGAAGAGGGCATGGCAGTCTATCTGTCGACCTTTGACTATCCTGGTGCCATGACACAAGCTGATTGGCAGGCGCAAACAGCTTTGCCTTTCTTAGACTGGCAGTCTAAGCTAGTGGACTATCAAGCTAGCCAGCAGGAAGCGAAAAAAGCCTTGATTTTAACGGGGTCTCTCTATTTTATCAGCCAGGTCAAGGAATTTTTGAAATAAATTATATATAAAATTAAATTACAAAAACCGGTACCGAAATTGATCAAAAAAATAAAGCGATGGAAGTTCCATCGCTTTTTGTGTGTTAATTGGCATTAAGCTAATTTTTCAACATTTGCTGCTTGAGGACCACGAGCGCCTTCTTCAACTTCGAAGTTAACAACTTGGCCTTCTTCTAAGGTTTTATAGCCTTCACCCAAAATCGCAGAAAAGTGAACGAATACATCGTTGCCGTTTTCGCGTTCGATAAAACCGAAGCCTTTTTCTGAGTTAAACCATTTTACCTTACCTTGCTCCATTATGCAATTCCTCCTTGTGCTGTCGCACAGTCTATATTATATTCTAGCCGTCGTTAGAAGGTGATAGGGACATCGCGATCTTACTAAACATAAAATATAACTTTATTATAGCACTCACTATACAAATTGCAAGCGTTATACTAAAAATAATTGGAAATACTATGCATATCTACTAAAGATACTGACGCAACTTATTGGTTGTACAGACAATTTAGTGAAAGAGCTTAGTCGTTTCCCGCAAGCTAACATAGTCATCATGCCCAATAATAAAGTGGTCTAGCAGTTCAATGCCCATCAAATCACCACATTGAATCATGCGCTGGGTAAAGTGCAGGTCGGCTTGAGAAGGTTCAGGATCCCCAGAGGGATGGTTGTGGGCGATGATGAGGCGGGCAGTCGGATACTTGACGGCTTCCTTGAAGATTTCGCGGGGATGGGCCACGCTCGCATTGACCGAGCCAATAAAGATGATTTGTTGTCGAATGACTTGATTCTTGCTGTTTAGGAAGAGGGCCATGAGGTGCTCCTGTTGCATATCGCAGAGGGCGTCATGTAACCACTGGCCAGCCGCCTTGGTGGAGGTTAAGGTACCCAACTTAGGCGGTCGCTTCTGAGCGATACGTTGACCTAGCTCGATGCAGGCTTGGAGTTGGATGGCCTTGACGGGCCCGATGCCCTTAATGGCTTCAAACTGATCTAGACTGGCAGACTTGAGCTCGCTCAAGTCCCGAAAATGGGTCAGGACAGCTAGGGATAAGTCTAGGACTCTCAAGTCTTGACTGCCGGTCCCTAACAGGATGGCCAGCAATTCTTGGTTAGAGAGGGCCTTGGCGCCAAAGTTGACCAGTCGTTCCCTGGGCAGGCTATCGGGAGGTAGCTCTCTTAGGTAGCTGACAGTTTTTCTCATAAAAATCACTCCTCATATATATATAGACCAAAGGGGTGGCTTTCGCATTTTTTAGGGCTAAGATTTTTAAGGCGGAGGCGTGTCAGGCAAATTTCAAATATTTCAACGGTCAAGAGTAGAATGAAGGGGGCTTTTTTGCTATAATGGATTGTAGCTATCATTTTAGTGAAGGAGGACATCTTAATGGCTTTATTCGGCAAGCAACG
Organism: uncultured Abiotrophia sp.; assembly: GCF_963520105.1. Taxonomy (NCBI): domain Bacteria; kingdom Bacillati; phylum Bacillota; class Bacilli; order Lactobacillales; family Aerococcaceae; genus Abiotrophia; species uncultured Abiotrophia sp. Next base: position 98,338 of record NZ_CAUQPN010000003.1, on the reverse strand, counting down.
CTTAGGGATCGACCTAGGGACCGCTAATACCATCATTTACATTGAGAATAAGGGCATTGCGTTAAGAGAACCTTCTATTATCGCAATCAATTCAGAAACCAAAGAAGTCGTGGCTTATGGCAAGGAAGCAGCGGCTTTAGTTGGGCGTACGTCCGACAAATATGAAACCATTCATCCCATCCAAGATGGGGTCATCGCAGACTTTTCCTTGACCAAACAACTCTTGGCTTTCTTCATCAAGAAGGCCCTCCACCGCAGTCTGTCTAAGCCTGAGGTGGTCATTTCAGTGCCTAGCAATATTTCCAAGGTTGAGCGCCGTGCCGTTGTGGACGCCCTCAAGGACCTAGGAATTGGCCGGGCCATGATTATTGATGAGTCTTTCTCGGCAGCCGTAGGGGCAAACTTGCCAATTTATGAACCACGCGGCCATCTCTTAGTCGATATTGGCGCGGGGACCACCAATATTGCCCTGATTTCCTATGGCGAAGTGGTCAAATCCTTGACCTCACGGGCAGCAGGTAATGCCATGAACCAAGCCATTAAGGAATTAGTGCGGACCCATTACCACTTGGTGATTGGGGACCAGGCAGCTGAAGACTTGAAGCTGTCCATTGGCAATGCCGCCTATGCTGATTATGACAAAGAAGATACCCTGGTCGTCAAAGGCCGTAATTCGGGCACAGGTTTGCCTGGCAGCAAGGAAGTAACCGCAGCTGTTGTGGCCCAAGGCCTTGACGAAGTCATCCGCCAAATAGCGACCGGCATCCGCCAGGTCTTAGAAGTGACGCCGCCTGAATTGGCTGCGGACATTAGCGAGAATGGTATTGTCTTAACCGGGGGTGCAGCCCTCTTGAAACGCCTGCCTGAACGCTTGCATGATAGCGTGGGCGTACCCGTTCATTTGAGTCAGCAACCTATTGATGCCGTAGCTATTGGGGCTGGCAAGATGCTTAAGACCATGACTGACCAAGCCAAAGAAAAAGAACGGAATGCGCGTTAGGCAGAAAAGGAGATATACTTGAATGTTAAATAATAAGAAATTAATCTGGATACTCCTGTCTGCCATCGCAGTAGTGTCCGTGGTCGCCTACACCATGATTAATGGGGCCAACAATGCGGTGACCAGTGTTATTAATGATGCGACCGCCTGGGGTGGCCGTCTCTTTTCTGAGCCGGTCTCCATGGTCGTACGCTTCGTGGATTCAGTCGACAACTTGATTAACACCCATGAAGAAAACCAACACTTAAAAGAAAAAATTGATAAGATTTACGAACTCCAAGTGCGGGTAGCCGATTTAGAGGCTGAAAACGGCAAGATGAAGCAAGAACTTAACTTGACCGAGTCCCTGTCCGAATATACCACCGTACATGCGACCGTTATTGCCCGGAATCCCGATCAATGGATGGAGAGTCTGGTGATTAACGTAGGGGCTAACGAGGGCATCCAGAAGAACATGTCGGTTATGTCTGGTAACGGCTTGATTGGCCGTATTATCGAAGTCAACCCAACCAGTTCTAAGGTCCTACTCCTGTCCAATGAACAATCCAATGATGGTAAGGTAGCCGCTAGCATTCAGATTAAGTCTGGTTCAGCCAACGGCATTATCTCGGGCTATGACCGCAAGACTAAGGAATACTTGATGACGCAAGTTGACCCAACTGTTCAAGTGGCAGCAGGGGACTTGGTTCAGACCTCTGGCTTAGGGGGCGTGACGCCGTCTTCACTCTTAATCGGGGAAGTGACCGAAGCCAAGATGGATGACTATGGTCTCTTCCAAACGGTTCGGATTAAGCCAGCCGGTGAAATGACAGATATCCGCTTTGTGACGGTGATTAAGCGTCAGGGACGGAGTGAGTAAGTATGAAGGTAACTAGAGAACGCAAATTACGTTGGTTTATCCCGCTAGTCTTCTTCTTCTCCATTATCATCGATTCCGCCTTGCCAGCTATCTTCCCAGCTGAGTTTCTGGCTGATAGTCAGCGGATTGTCAGTCATCTTATGCTCTATTGGGTCATCACCTTTGCTTTCTATTTCCGTGAGCGTGAAGTCCTCCTCTATAGCCTCTTGTTTGGGGTGGTTGCAGATAGCTATAACACGACCATCATTGGTATTTTCGCCTTTGGCTATTGGTTCATCGCCTATTGTGTGACCCGAATTAAACGTTATCTGCCTAAGCGTGGGCTGGTGCATTTTATGCTCTTTATCGTCTTAATCAGTCTCTTGGATTTTGCCATCTTTGTTTTCTATCGGGAGACAGGCTATACCCAGGTGACCTTGAGTCGCTTTATTATGGAGAACTTGGTACCGACCTTGATTTTCAATACGGTCCTATCCTTTGTCCTCTATTTCCCAACCCGGTCTATTCTGACTTGGTTAGGTTACGAGAATTACTATATCGTTTAAAACTGACTCCGTGCTTAGCGCGGAGTTTTTTGATGAGTGGATATAGTCAAATATTTTGACTAACTATTGTCTTATATGCTAAGCTAGTCATAAGGTAAATTGAAGGAGGAGGGTGACCATGACAAAATCACCAATTGATCGCCGCTATATACGGCTCTGGGACCAACAAGTGTGTCTCTTTGAATGCTATGCCCGCCGGGTGGGCCTCCAAGGTAAGAGTCTGGTCATCTTGCTCTGGCTCTATCACTCGCCAAATGGCTGCTCACAAGGTTATCTGGCCGAGAAGACCCAGTCCACCAAACAGGTAGTCCACGCTACTATTAAGAGCTGGCTAGCCAAGGGCTATGTCAGCCTATGTTCAAACACGAAAGACAAGCGGCAGAAGAAGGTGTGCCTGACGCCAGAGGGTTTGGCCTTTGCTGAGCCTATTATCAGCCGCCTACATGCCATGGAGCAAGCGGCTATGGCTGATTTTTCGGAGCAAGAATTGGACCAGCTGGTCGCCTTAAGCTCACGCTATGCAACCGCCTTAGAGGCTCAAATGAAGGAGATGACCTTATGATAAGATTTGAAGCAGTAAGTAAAGAATTTGACGGAGCACGAGCCCTAGATAATTTGACTTTTGAGATAGAAGCAGGGGAGTTTTTCATCTTAGTTGGTAAAAGTGGGAGCGGCAAGACCACCACGCTTAAGATGATTAACCGCCTGATTGAGCCGAGTCAGGGCAAAATCTATCGGAATAATCAAGCCATTAAAGACCTTGACCTTAGAAGCTTGCGCCTGGATACAGGTTATGTCCTCCAGCAAGGGGCGCTCTTTCCAAATTTGACGGTGGAAGAGAATATCGAACTCATCCCTGAAATGAAAAAATGGCCCAAGGCCAAGCGCCAGCAAGCCGTCCAGGACTTAATGACTAAGGTAGGCTTGGCGCCAGACAAATATAAGGGCCGTTATCCAAGTCAACTGTCAGGTGGGGAACAGCAGCGGGTAGGGATCCTGCGAGCTATCATCTCTCAGCCTCAATTATTGTTAATGGATGAACCTTTTAGTGCCTTAGACCCCGTTTCTAAGACCCAGCTCCAGGATTTAATCAAGCAATTGCACCAAGAATTAGGCCTGACTATCGTTTTCGTCACCCATGATATGCGGGAAGCTCTTAAATTAGGGGACCGGATTTGCGTCATGCACGAAGGGCAGATTCTGCAAATGGCGGATCCTGCCACTATCCTAGCAGAACCAGCCAATGAGACAGTCGCCCAATTCTTTAAGGGAGGTGAGCAGCATGCATAACTTAGTAGAGGTCTTTATTAATCGTTTTGCTGATTGGCAGACGGCTATTTGGCAACATCTGCAAATATCCTTAGCAGCCCTCTTGCTAGCCATTTTGATTGCTGTACCACTCTCCATTATTCTGGTTAACTATCGTCGTTTGGCGTCTTGGATGCTGCAGTTAACGGGGATTGTGCAGACTATTCCCTCACTGGCAATCTTGGGCTTACTGATTCCCTTTATTGGGATTGGAACTCTGCCGGCTATTGTGACCCTGGTGGTTTACGGGCTCTTTCCAATTGTGCAAAATACCATCACTGCCTTCTGGGAGTTAGACCCTCAATTGGAAGAGGCAGCAACAGCCTTTGGTATGACGCGCTGGGAAAAACTAGGTAAGTATCAGCTTGCTCTGGCCATGCCGGTCATGATGTCTGGCATTCGGACGGCCGCCGTCATGATTATCGGGACTGCGACTTTGGCGGCCTTGATTGGGGCAGGGGGCTTGGGTAGCCTCATTCTCTTAGGGATTGACCGCAATGATTCCGCCTTAATCTTGATAGGGGCCATTAGCTCGGCATTCTTGGCAGTCGTCATTAGCTTAATTCTGGGCGGGCTGACAAAGCGGCGTCCTAAGACCTTGCTTTTAAGCTTCTTAACAACAGCGATCTTAGTGGTGGCAAGCTTTGCCCAACCATATTTCCTACCAATGGGCAACAACAAGTTGATTATTGCGGGTAAATTAGGGGCCGAACCTGACATCTTGATTCATCTCTATAAGGAGTTAATTGAACAAGATAGCCACCTGCAAGTCGAAGTTAAGCCAAACTTTGGTAAGACCTCCTTCCTCTATGAGGCCCTTAAGGCCGGCAGTATCGATATCTATCCTGAATTCTCCGGGACCATTACCGCTTCGCTTCTAACCAATCCGCCCCAGTTAGCCAATGACCAAGAGGCGGTTTATGAGGCGGCGCGGGATGGTATCTACCAACAAGATAAGTTAATTTATCTCAAGCCTATGGCCTACCAAAATACCTATGCCATCGCGGTCAAAGAAGCCTATGCTATGGAGCATGGCTTAGAAAACATTTCGGACTTGAAGAAGGTAGAATCGACAGCTCGCACTGGTTTCTCCTTGGAGTTTAACGATCGGCCCGATGGTAAAAAAGGTCTGGAGTCCCTCTACGGCCTGAAGCTTAACATTCAAACCATGGAACCAGCCTTGCGTTATCAAGCGCTAGAACAAGATAAACTAGATGTCATCGAAGTTTATTCGACGGATAGTCAGATTATCAAGTATGGCCTCAAGCTCTTGCAAGATGACAAACACCTCTTCCCACCATACCAAGGGGCGCCACTCTTACGGGAGGAAACCCTCAAGCAACATCCTGAGTTAGAGGGCATCCTCAACAAACTCCATAATAAGATTACGGCTACCGAGATGGCTACCATGAACTATCAAGTTGACGTGGAAGGCAAATCAGCCAAGGAAGTGGCCCATGACTTCTTATTACGCCAAGGCCTACTTAAGTAGGGGGAAAAACTAAAAGATGTGGACTTGGACTTTTCTAAGAAGTCACTTCTAGCAGTTGACTTTGCTAGCGGGATGGTCTATAATATGACTGTTGTTTATGTGTAGCACCACATCTGCAACCGCGCAAGTTGAGTCTAAGTGCCATTTGGCCACTTAACATGGCGAGTCTAAGTGCAGGGGATTAACCCCGAAAGAAAAATAAAGGAGGTGCTTGAATGTACGCAATTATCAAAACAGGCGGAAAGCAAGTAAAAGTAGAAGTAGGTCAAACAATCTTCGTTGAAAAACTCAACGCAGAAGCAGGCGAAACTGTTACCTTTGACCAAGTAGTCTTAGTAGGTGGCGAATCAACTAAAGTTGGGACTCCATTAGTAGAAGGCGCTTCTGTAGTGGCTAAAGTTGAAAAACAAGGCCGTGCTAAGAAAGTCGTAACGTTTAAATACAAACGTCGTAAAGACTCTCATCGCAAACAAGGTCACCGTCAACCTTACACTAAATTAGTTGTTGAAGCGATTAACGCTTAATTCTTATGATTAAGATCAAAGGCCAAGTGGATACCAAAGGCGCTATCCGTCAACTTGAACTGTCCGGTCATGCCGGTGCAGGAGAGTATGGCGAGGATATTGTCTGTGCGGCAGTATCAAGCCAGGTTATCTCAGTAGAGAATTCACTTGAACGATTAGTCGGGTTGCCCTACGACGTCCAAGTCGATGAGGTAGCAGGTGGCTACTTGAAGCTGACGGTTCCGGCTTGTTCTAACAAGCAACAGGAGCATGATGCGCAAGTCTTATTGCGTCATTTGGTGTATGCTTTGGAAGTCTTGGCTGACAATTATCCAGAGTTTATACACTTGAAGATTAACCAAGCAAAATAGGAGGTGCTCGAGAATGTTGAAATTAAACTTACAATTATTCGCCCACAAAAAAGGGGGGGGTTCGACTTCGAACGGTCGTGACTCTCGTGCAAAACGTTTAGGTGCTAAAGCAGCTGACGGCCAAACCATCACTGGTGGTTCTATCTTATACCGTCAACGCGGTACTAAAATCCACCCAGGGGTAAACGTTGGTAAAGGTGGCGACGACACATTGTTCGCATTAGTGGACGGCGTGGTACGTTTCGAACGTAAAGGTCGCGACAAGAAACAAGTTTCTGTCTACCCAGTAGCAGTTGAAGCTTAATAATGAGAGAGGTTAGGACCTAGTCCTAGCCTCTTTTTTGCTTCTTACTTAAGTGTAAAATCTGGCTCTATGCCCATTTGCCGGGCTTTTGAGTAGCTATGGGTTTCTTCATGCTCAGTCCTATGGTATAATATGTGTACTATGTAGGGAGGCCTATCACAGCATGCAAAAAGCAAAGCATCCGAATCATGCCAAGCAGTCAGGACAGCGCTTCTTGGCCCAGATTCGCTATAACTTCAGCCGTATGGATTGGTGGATACTCTTGATTGTCGGTCTATTGAGTGTCTATAGCCTGATTATGGTCTATAGTTCAACACAATATTTATTGGAGAACGGAGCAACAGTTCCCACGCCGCTGCACTATCTTAGCCGTCAAATGTTTGGGATTGGCTTAGGGCTAGCGGTATCGGCAGTGGCTATTTGCCTGCCTTATCGACTCTATATTGAGCCTTTCTGGCTCTTTACAGCCAATGGCCTGATTGCCTTCTTAATCTTACTGACGCGTTTTATCGGGGTATCCGGTGGTGGGGCCAAAAGTTGGCTCAGCTTTATGGGCTTGAACTTCCAACCAGGTGAGTTGGCTAAGATTGGTTTGATTCTCTTGATGGGTGTTCTCTGTGTCAAGTCAAGACGTGAAGTGCTACTGACTAAAGAACGTTGGTTTGCCAATATGGACTATGAATCTGTCATTTCCATCGGTTTGATGCTTTTGGATTTAGTCCTCATTTTTTTCCAGCCTGATATGGGGATGTTTATGATTATTTCAGCCACTTTATTGTTGGTGGCCTTAGCCTTAATCATGAATAGCAAAACCCAAAAAGGCGTCTTATTAGCACTTGCATTAGTAGGTGTCGGGCTTGTCACCTGGATTTATACCAATGCGGATAAACTGGCGACCAGTGACCAATATCAATTACGGCGTTTTGGTTCCTTTGTTAACCCCTTTAAGTATGCTAAAGCAGCGGGTTACCAATTAGTTAACGCCTATATCGCCATTAGCCGTGGTGGTCTCTTTGGTCGGGGGATTGGTCATTCCTTGACCAAACAAGAAGGTTTACCAGCGGGTCATACGGACTATATTCTGGCAGTGATTGGGGAAGAGTCAGGCCTAGTTGGCCTCGTGTTGGTAGTACTTCTACTATCGGCCTTAATCTTTCTCTGTTTCCGTTGGGCCGCCAAGAGTCAAGACACTTTCCGACGCGCTGTCTTCACCGGGATTGGCTGTCTGCTCTTAGTTCAATCAAGCCTCAATATCGGTGGGGTATCCGGCTTGGTGCCTCTGACCGGGGTTACCTTACCCTTTGTCTCCTATGGGGGGACCAGTATGGTCTTGACTATGATGTTGGTCGGGGTCTTACAAGTCATGATTATTGAAGAAAAGCGGGTCTTAGAAGCGCAAGTTTCGCAAGTAAAGGAGGACTATCATGGAATTTAAGATGGTCAAGCGTAAAGAGCTTATTGTCTGGCTCTATTCCTTGAAACAAGTCAAGAATATTCGAAAATACGGTCATGTTCACTATATTAGTGATCGTCTACGTTATGTGGTACTCTACGTCAATGCCAATCAAGTAGACCAAGTGACCCAACAACTCAATCGCCTACACTTCGTACGTAAGGTGGAAGGTTCCATGCGCGATGATATCGACATGACCTTTAAGGATGCTATTCCTAACCGCAAGGATCCGGACCTCAAGCCAGAGAGCGAGAAGGGCAACTTGGCCGGCCAACACAAGGATAATTTCTTATCTGATTTGGCCTCTTCGCTAGATAAGAACGAGGCGGCCTCTGAGAGTGGGGCGCCAGCATGAGAGTAGTCGCAGGTCGTTATGGCAGCCGTCCACTTAAGCCTGTTCCAGGTCTCAACACGCGGCCTACTACCGACAAGATTAAGGAAGCCATCTTCTCATCCTTGGGTGGCTTTTTTGATGGCGGCCTTTGCCTGGATTTCTATGGGGGCAGCGGGGCTCTAGCTATTGAAGCGGTCTCTCGTGGTATGGACCGCGCGGTCATGACGGAAAAGTACCGTCCGGCCTTACAGACCATTAAGCAAAATGTCGCCATGACCAAGGAAGAAGACCGCTTTACAGTTTTGGCAGGAGACAATCGCAAGAGTCTTCAAAGCCTAAAAGTCTCAGAAGCAGACTTGGTCTTTGACTTGGTCTTATTAGATCCACCCTATGCCAAACAGAAACTAGTAGAGGATATGGAATGGTTGCAAACCCAAGGCATAATTGGTCCCGAGACGACCCTGGTCTGCGAGACCGATGATGTGACGGACTTGCCAGAGGTCATTGCCGGCTATCAACGCTATCAACACAAACGCTATGGCCAAACCCGGATTCATTTCTACGGGATGCCAGAAGCGGATTAAGGAGGAAGGCCTATGGCCGACAGACAAGAAACCGTGGCCCTCTTTGCAGGGAGTTTTGATCCCATTACCTTGGGACATGTGGATTTGATTGAACGGGCCAGTCGCCTTTTCAATCGTCTCTATGTGGTGGTGGGAGTTAATGCCCTCAAACAGCCACTCTTCAGCTTAGAAGAGCGCTTAGGCCATTTACAGGCTTGCTTGGGTCATTTACCTAATGTGTCAATCCAGGTGCTAGAAGGCCAACTCATGGCCGACCTAGCCAAAGAACTTGGGGCCACTTGCCTAGTTCGCGGTCTGCGCCATTCAGGGGATTATGTCTATGAATTACCCATTGCCCAAGCCAATCGGGGCCTCAATCCTGACCTGGAGACCATTTTCCTGCAAGCCCAGCCAGCCTATCAGCACATTAGCTCTAGCCTGGTCAAGGAGATTGCCAGCTATGGCGGCGATTTGACCAGTTTGGTGCCAGCTAACCTTCTTGGTCCTCTCCAGTCTAAATATCAAAGTAAAGAAAGCGACTGAATCTAGGGATTCAGCGCTTTTTTAAATGGGCTAAATGACGCCTTTTTCCTTTATTTTAGGGCTAAGGATTGGTAAAATAAAAGAGATGTCAAAAGAGAAAGAGGGAGACCATGAAGCTATTATTTGTTGGCGATATTGTGGGCACAGCGGGTATGGAGGCCTTAACTAGCTATCTGCCTTATCTTAAGCAAACCCACCGGCCCCAAGTAACCATCGTCAATGCAGAGAATGCCGCCGATGGCCGAGGCTTGACCGAGAAACTCTACAAGCAAATTTTAAGCCTGGGTGTAGAAGCTATTACCCTGGGTAACCACGCCTTTGATAACCGGGACCTCTATCACTTCATCGAAGGAGCCAAGCCTTTGGTCCGTCCGGCTAACTTGCCGGCCACAACGCCAGGCAAGGGTATCCACTATGTGCGCTATAACCAACATCAAGTGGCGGTCATAAATGTCCTGGGCACTGTCTTTATGAACCCAGTCACCAGTCCCTTTCTCATGATTGATGAACTAGTAGATCAGGCCCGTAAGCAAACGCCTTTTATCTTTGTAGATTGCCATGCGGAAGCGACTAGCGAAAAGTTGGCCCTGGCCCATTATTTAGATGGCCGTGTGTCGGCTGTCGTCGGGACCCATACCCATGTTCAAACCAATGATGCCAAGGTCTTGGCAGGCGGAACTGCTAGTCTGACTGACGTGGGCATGACAGGAGCCCAAGACAGTATCCTGGGCTTTGCGGCCAAGGAAGTCATTCAGCGCTTCACCACCCAGTTGCCAACACGCCTAGTTCAAGAAAGCAAGGGGCCATTGGTGCTCAGTGCCTGTCTGATTGATTTAGATGATAAGACAGGGCTTGCTAAGTCCATTGTGCCTATTCAGGTGACTCAGGAGTCCCTAAACAAATACTATTAAGAAGGGAGGACACCCTCCGTGGCTGCAGAAGCTAAAATGACGCCCATGATGGCGCAATATCATGAAATTAAAGCCCAATATCCAGATGCCTTCCTTTTCTATCGTTTGGGGGACTTCTATGAGATGTTCTTCGACGATGCCCTTAAGGCTGCCAAGATACTGGAAATTACCTTGACCTCTCGCAATAAGAAGGCTGACAATCCCATTCCCATGTGTGGGGTTCCTTATCACTCCGCCAAAGACTATATCAAACGTTTGATTGAGTCGGGTAATAAGGTGGCCATCTGCGAGCAGGTGGAAGATCCTAAATTAACCAAGGGCATGGTCAAACGGGAAGTGGTTCAAGTCATTACGCCTGGGACCCTAATTGAAGAGGATGCCCTTGAGGTCAAGGAGAATAACTATTTAGTAGCCTTGCGACAGGAAGGTCAGACCTTCTACCTGGCGGCCATTGATGTCTCCACTGGGGAAATCAAAGTCACCCAGACACCAAGACAAGCCCAGCTCTTTAGTGAGCTCTATGCCCTCAAACCAAGCGAGATAGTAGTCGATAGCAGTCTGGATACCGAGCTCAAAGACCAAATTATCCAGCAATTGGCTATTTATCTGTCTAGCTTTGACCTGACTGACCAGACGGAAGTAGGGACCCAGTGGGTGCTAGACCAAGCCAGCCCTCAAGAAGCCAGCCTCTTGAATCTCCTGCTAGCTTATCTTTACAGCATTCAAAAACAAGCCCTAGGCCATCTACAACCCGTAGTCCGCTATGCTTTAGCCGATTATCTGCAGATGAATCATTTTGCTAAAAGTCAGTTGGAATTAACCAAGTCTCTGAGAACAGGGCGTAAGAAGGGCAGTCTGCTCTGGTTGATTGATCATACCAAGACGGCCATGGGTGGCCGCATGCTGCATCAGTGGCTGGAAAAGCCCCTGATTGACGAAGGTATTTTGCGACAGCGCCACCAACAGGTGGCTCAGCTCATGTCGGCCTACTTCGAACGTTTAGACTTGATTGCAGCCTTTGAGACCGTCTATGACTTGGAGCGACTGGTGACGCGGATTAGTCTAGGGACTGCCAATGCTCGTGACGTGGACCATCTGCGCCAATCCCTTGGTCAGATTCCGCATATTAACCGGATTTTAGACGGACTCAATGCTAGCCAGAATCAGGTGCTCTTTGAGCGCTTGCCGGATTTTCAGGAGCTCTATCAGCTCATTGATACAGTTTTAGCGGATGAACCCCCAATATCAGTGACCGAAGGCAATATCATTCGGCCGGGCTACCATGAGGAATTGGACCAATACCGGGATGCCTTGGCTAATGGCCACCAATGGTTAGCAGAATTACAGCAACGTGAACGTGAGAGAACGGGGCTTAAGACCCTCAAAGTCGGCTACAACAAGGTTTTTGGCTACTACATTGAAATGAGCCGCCTTCAATCAGCTAACTTTGATGATCCGCGCTATATCCGCAAGCAAACCCTCAGTAATGCGGAGCGGTTTATTACGGAGGAACTCAAGCAACTTGAGACCACCATCCTGGGTGCCCAAGAAAAGGCCACCCAGTTAGAATACCAGCTCTTCACCGAGCTACGCCAAGCCATTGCGGCTTTTACAGGCCAGTTACAGACCTTGGCTAGCCAGATTGCCAGCCTAGATGTCTTGGCTAACTTTGCCAGTCTAAGTGAGCGGGAAGATTACTGTCAGCCAGAATTGGTGGCAGAAGCCAAGCATTTCCAACTGGAGGCTAGCCGCCATCCAGCCTTAGAAAAATTAATCGGTAAGGCTGCTTTTGTGCCTAATGACTTTGTCCTCTTACCAGACCAGCCTCTGCTGCTTTTAACAGGTCCTAACATGTCAGGGAAGAGTACCTATATGCGACAGATTGCCTTCTGCGTCATTCTCAACCAGATTGGTTGTTTTGTGCCAGCCAAGTCGGCCAAGCTGCCAATTGTCGATAAGATTTTCACCCGGATAGGGGCTTCTGATGATATTTCTAGTGGTCAGTCGACCTTCATGGTGGAAATGATGGAAACCAATGTGGCCCTGCGCGAAGCGACCCCACGATCGCTCCTGCTCTTCGACGAAATCGGGCGGGGGACTGCCACCTTCGATGGCATGGCCCTTGCCGAAGCCATTCTTTATTACCTGGCTCAAGAAGTGCAAGCAGCCACCGTCTTCTCCACCCACTACCATGAATTGACTGATTTATCGACTAAATTACCAGTCTTACGCAATATTCATGTGGGTGCCACCGAGCAAAAGGGCCAAGTGGTCTTCCTACATAAGATTTTGGAAGGGGCTGCCGACAAGAGTTATGGGATTCACGTCGCCAAACTAGCAGGCCTGCCACAATCTCTATTGGTTCAAAGCCAGGAAGTCTTGCAGGAATTGGAGTCTAACAGCCAATGGCTGAGACGCCAAGAACCAGAAAGTGACGGCCAGCTTTCGCTCTTCGACCTGCCGGCGACTAAGCCTTCGCCTAAGGTTTTGAGAGAAGACCAGGAGCGAGTGCTCAAGCAATTGGCTGATTTGGACATTAACCAATTAACACCACTTCAGGCCCTAGAAGGCCTAGCAGCCATGCAAGATCAATTAAAGTAATTTTCTAAGAAGTTATTGAAAGGAGGGATTTCATGGGCAAGATTCAACAAATGCCAGAAGCCTTAGCCAACCAGATAGCGGCCGGTGAAGTCGTAGAACGTCCCGCTTCGGTCGTTAAGGAGTTAGTGGAGAATGCCATTGACGCAGGCGCCCAGACCATTCGGGTGGAGCTACGAGAAGCGGGAATTCAGCAGGTTAAGGTTATTGACGATGGGGAAGGCATGGATGCTGAAGATTTGGTCAAGGCTTTTCTGCCTCACGCCACCAGTAAGCTCTATGATGTCCATGACCTCTTTCAAATCAAATCACTGGGTTTCCGGGGTGAAGCCCTAGCCAGTATTGGGTCTGTCGCCAAGGTCCGGGTAGAATCCATGCAAGCCGGAGCTAAAGCCGGTCACTATATTGAGATTGCCGGCTCTCAGGTGCAAGCCCAGGGCATGACCAGTGCCCGCAAGGGAACGACCTTGACCGTAGATAGTCTCTTCTATAACACGCCAGCCCGTCTTAAGCATTTGAGTAGTCTGAAGACGGAGCTCAAGCATAGCTTGAACTTTATTCAGGATATTGCCATGGCCTATCCCGACATTCGCTTCCACTTGGTAAATGACGGCCAAACCATCTTCCAGTCCTTCGGGACAGGGGACTTGCGCCAGACCATTGCTAATGTCTATCAACCGGCTCTGGCTCGTCAGCTCATAGCTTTAGAGGCGGAGAATCTAGACTTTAAGATTCGAGGCTATATCTCGCCACCTCAGTTGACCCGGACTTCTAAGCACTATATCCACTGGATGATAAATGGCCGGGCTGTTCGTTCCTATGCCTTGACAGAGCTCTTGCTTCGGGCTTATGGCCGCCAACTTATGATTGGCCGCTATCCTTTGGCCGTCATTGCTATTGAGTTAGATCCTCGTCTAGTAGATGTCAATGTCCATCCAACCAAGCAGACTGTCCGTCTTAGCAAGGAAAGTGAACTAGGCCAATTGTTGACCCAGGCGGTGGTGGAGAGTCTAGCCAGCCTCAACCCTGTGCCAAATGCCCAGGTTCAAGAACTGGCAGGAGGCCGACTCTTCCACCAAGCAGACAAAGCCAATCCTCAAGGTCCAGTAGCAAGCCAAGTCATGCCTCTGGACTTGGACGGTAAGGGGAAGGAGCCGACATTTGACTCGGCTTATGAGGAAGACGATGACTTAAGGTCTAGCCAAGCAAGCCGACCAAGTCAGCCAGCTCAATCAGCGCCAGTCAGCCGGGTGGCTGAAAACTTAGCGCCTGATTGGCAGGAGGGACAAGTGGAGCCGGTAAGCAAGTTTGAGGAATCAGAGCCTAGCCCTAGTCAGCCAGTTCAAGCGACACCAGAGGAGTCTCATAAGGAGACCCAAGCTCAGCCTAGTGGCAGTCAGGACTTACGCCCAACTTTTGGTCACTTACGCTATGTCGGCCAGATTCATGGCACTTATTTGATTGCGGAAAGTCCAGAAGGCTTCTACCTGATTGACCAACATGCGGCCCAAGAGCGGATTCGCTATGAGGCCTTTATGAAGCAGGAAATGGACACCAAGACCCAGCAAACCCTCTTGTTACCTTATCTCTTCCACTTTAGCCCAGCTGAGTTAGCAGGATTAGACCAAGTCTTGCCAAGGCTGGAAGAACTGGGCATTGTCTTAGAAGCCTTTGGACCTAAAACCTATCAATTGTCTTCTTATCCAACCTGGTTGGAAGCACATGAAGTGGAGCAGACGGTGCGGGATCTGACCGAACGCTTGGTCAAACAACCAGATTTAAGCATTAACCAAATCAAGGAAGCCGCCTTGATTATGCAGTCCTGTCGGGGCGCCATTAAGGCCAACCACTACCTAGACGATCGTCAGGCTAGCTACCTTATTCAGGCTTTGGATGGTTTAGATGATCCTTTCCACTGTCCACATGGCCGGCCAGTCTTTGTCCAAATTACCGACAAGACCCTGGAAAAACTATTCAAACGGATTCAAGATCCACACCAAGGAGGTCACCAATTATGAGTCAAGAACACTATCAAGAAGCCATCAAGGGCTTAAATGAAATCCAATACAAGGTTACCCAAGAAAATGCCACCGAACGACCTTTTAGTGGCGAATACGATGATTTCTATGAGAAGGGCATCTACGTAGACATTGTGAGTGGAGAACCTCTCTTCTCAAGTGCAGCCAAGTATGATGCGGGCTGTGGCTGGCCGGCTTTCTCTAAGCCAATCCAAGCCTCTGAAATTGTCGAAAAAGAAGATGCTTCTCTAGCTCGCGTGCGGACAGAAGTGCGTTCTGCTAAGGCAGACTCCCATCTAGGCCATGTCTTTGGCGATGGGCCTAAGGAACTAGGGGGCTTACGCTACTGCATTAATTCAGCAGCCCTACGCTTCATCCCTTACGAAGAAATGGATGAGGCTGGATATAGCGACTATAAACAATACGTGGAGTAAAACTAATGTATGAATTTATCCAAGGGGAGCTGGTCCAAATCCAGCCCCTTTATCTTGTAATTAGCGCAAATGGTGTGGGCTATCGCCTGCTCTGCGCCAATCCCTACCGTTGGCAGGGGGAATTTCACCAGCAAGTCCTCTGTCCGGTAGAATTAGTGGTCCGGGAAGACGCCATGACCCTCTATGGTTTCCGTGATCACCAGGAGAAGCAACTCTTCAATACCTTGCTTAAGGTATCGGGGATTGGGCCCAAGAGTGCCTTATCCATCTTGGCCTTGGACGACCACGCTGGCTTAATTCAGGCCATTGATTCTGGGGATTCAACCTACCTGACCAAGTTCCCAGGTGTGGGTAAGAAGACCGCCCAGCAAATGATCTTAGACTTAAGTGGCAATCTGGATTTCCAAGCTCATGCGCAAACGCAAGCATCGGCTCCAGTCAGCCAACAGCATTTAGAAGAAGCCTTAGAAGCCCTGGCTGGCCTAGGCTATTCGGCCAAGGAAATTAAGAAGGTTGAGAAGCCACTACAAGAAGCTGGCCTGACTTCCACTCAGGAAATGCTGAGTGCAGCCTTCAAGTTATTAAGAAAGTAGAGGAGGGGCGACCATGTCTCATGATGAACGTGTGCTGTCAGGTAACTGGCAGCCAGAAGACGAGGGTAACCTACTCAGTCTACGGCCAAGTCGCCTGTCTGAATACATTGGTCAGTCCAAAATCAAAGACGAAATAGCCATCTATATCCAAGCAGCCAAGCAAAGGGAAGAGGCCTTGGACCATGTCTTGCTTTATGGGCCACCAGGTCTAGGTAAGACCACCATGGCCATGGTCATCGCCAATGAGATGGGGGTAGGGCTCCACACAACCAGTGGGCCCGCTATTGAACGGTCGGGTGATTTATTGGCCTTGCTCAACGAATTAAGCCCAGGCGATATTCTCTTTATTGATGAAATCCACCGCCTACCTCGGGTCATCGAAGAAGTCCTCTATTCGGCCATGGAAGATTATTTTGTCGATATTATTATTGGCCAGGGACCTTCGGCTCACCCAGTCCACTTTGAGTTGCCTCCTTTTACCTTGATTGGGGCGACCACACGGGCGGGTTCCCTGTCCAAGCCTTTGCGGGATCGCTTCGGTATTGTCTCCCACATGCAATTCTATACACCAGATGAATTAGCTCTGATTGTAGAGCGGTCTGCCGATGTCTTCGAGACGCGTATTGATTCTGAGGGGGCGCGGGAAATCTCCTTGCGTAGCCGGGGGACACCACGTATTGCCAACCGTATTCTCAAGCGGGTTCGCGACTTTGCCCAAGTCAAGGGCCAGGGCGTGGTCGATTTAAGGATGGCCCAAACTGCCTTAGAAGTCTTGGAAATCGACCAATATGGCTTGGATGCTATCGACCGTAAGATTCTCAGCTGTCTGATTGAGTTTTATGGTGGCGGGCCAGTAGGGCTTAATACCTTGGCCGTCAATATTGGCGAAGATACCGAAACCCTGGAAGATATGTACGAACCTTACTTGGTGCAGAATGGCTTCATTCAGCGGACTCCGCGGGGTAGACAGGCGACTGCCTTGGCCTATGAGCACCTAGGCTATGCCTATTCCAACCCAGAAGATAGAGAGAAAGTAGAGTAAAGCTAGAAATGTTAACAACCAAAGATTTTGATTATCACTTACCAGAGCACCTAATTGCTCAAACGCCTTTGGCGGACCGGGCGGCTTCTCGCTTATTGGTTTTAGACCGCCAAACGGGCCAAAAGCAGGATTTGCACTTTGATCAAATTATTAATTTTCTCAATCCAGGCGATGCCTTGGTAGTCAATGAGACCCGGGTTATTCCGGCCCGCCTCTTCGGTATCAAGCCGGAGACTGGCGGACACTTGGAGGTCCTGCTGCTTAATAACACTCAAGGTAATCAATGGGAATGTTTGATTAAGCCGGCTCGCCGCGCCAAGACTGGGACTCAGATTGTCTTTGGCGAGGATGGTCGTCTGACTGCCACCGTCGTTTCTGAAGGGGACCATGGGGGGCGGATCATTGAATTTTCCTATGAGGGAGTCTTCCTAGAAATTCTAGAATCTCTAGGTCAAATGCCCTTGCCACCTTATATAAAGGAACGTCTAGAGGATGCGGATCGCTACCAGACCGTCTATGCTAAGGAAAATGGTTCCGCCGCTGCCCCAACAGCAGGCCTTCACTTCACCGATGACCTCTTGGCAGCTATCAAGGCCAAGGGGGTAGAGATTATTCCCCTGGTCCTACATGTGGGCTTGGGCACCTTCCGACCAGTCTCTGCCGATAGCATTGAAGACCATGAAATGCATGCTGAATACTATCAATTGAGCCAAGCCTCAGCTGACGCTATCCAGGCCGTTCAAGCGCGTGGTGGCAAGATTTTTGCTGTAGGAACTACTAGTGTCCGTACCCTTGAGACCATCGCTGCTAAATTTGATGGTCAAGTTCGAGCAGATTCTGGCTGGACTCAGATTTTTATCTCGCCGGGCTTTGAATTTAAGGTAGTTGATCACTTGATTACCAACTTCCATTTGCCATGTTCCACCTTGGTCATGCTGGTATCAGCCTTCTATAATCGGGAGGCAGTCCTAGCGGCCTATGAACATGCGGTGGAGGCGGAGTATCGCTTCTTCAGCTTTGGCGATTCCATGTTAATTCTATAAAAATAAGCGTCTCCCCAGGGAGACGCTTTTATATTACGGCAAGCAAAAAAAGGCTAGGACAAAATAGTCCTAACCTTAGGAATGGTCACATTGTAAATGTTGGCTACCCCAATCCTTCATGGCGCTAATAATAGTCACTAGGCTCTGACCGGTATCCGTCAAGCAGTAGGTGGAGCTGACTTGATTGGCTTGTGACTCCTTGTGGTTGATAATCAAGCCATTGGCTTCTAGCAGCGCTAATTGTTGTTTGAGCATCTTGGGGCTGGCGCCATCCAATTCCTTGTGGAGCTGGCCAAAGCGTTGGGGTCCCTGGCTGAGGATTTCAATGATGCGGGGCACCCATTTCTTGCCTAGGAGAAGGGCCAAGGCTTCGCTGGCACATTCCGTCTTAATTTCAGAATCTGGCGTATAGTAGACTACTTGCGACATGGCGACCTCCTTACAAGATAGAATTAGCGGTTAATGAATGACAGGATGACTGAGCCGACTAGGGTGCCGACCATCAAGAGAACCATGAGAATGGCTGTAACGCGGACCAGCAGGTCCATCTTGCTTTTTTTCTTTTTAGGGGCGGACGGGTAGTTCCGCTCATGCAATGACGACATTAGGACGCCTCCTTTTGTAATTTCAGCCCTAATTTTACCCCAAAGCCTAGTGACTTTCAATCACTTTGGCCTAGAAGCAGAATTAATCAGCTATTTCTGGCACATATTAAGCGCAAAACTTTAATCGTAGGTCCATTTATGCTAAAATAAGACCGTTAAAAGTAAAAAGACAAATTGGAGGAATTGGATCAATGACTAAGCAACAAATTGGTGTCGTTGGTATGGCCGTGATGGGTCGTAACATTGCCTTAAATATTGAAAGCCGTGGCTACAGTGTCTCACTCTATAACCGTACTGGCTCTAAAACGACTGAGGTTTTGGAACAAAACCCAGGTAAGAACTTAGTAGGGACCTACACAGTAGAAGAATTCGTCAACAGCCTTGAATCTCCACGTAAGATTCTCCTCATGGTTCAAGCTGGCCGAGGGACGGATGCAACCATCGACGCACTCTTGCCACACTTAGACAAGGGTGACATTGTCATTGATGGTGGGAACACCTTCTTCAAGGATACCATTCGCCGTAGCGAACGCTTGGCCGAATTAGGCATTAACTTTGTTGGGACTGGGGTTTCCGGTGGTGAAGAGGGTGCCTTACATGGTCCTTCTATCATGCCAGGTGGGCCTCAATCAGCCTATGAATTAGTGGCGCCAATCTTGCGCGATATTTCAGCAAAAGCACCAGAAGATGGAGAACCATGCGTGACCTACATTGGCGAAAATGGTGCGGGTCACTATGTTAAGATGGTCCACAACGGGATTGAGTATGGGGACATGCAGTTAATCGCAGAGTCTTACGACCTCTTACACCGCGTCCTAGGTTTGTCTGCGGCTGAGATTTCTCAAATCTTTGGCGAGTGGAACAAGGGTGAGTTGGACAGCTTCCTCATGGAAATCTCAACTCAAATCCTCGCAACCGTCGACCCAGCAACTGGCAAGCCAATGGTAGATGTGATCATGGACCGAGCTGGTAACAAGGGGACAGGTAAGTGGACCTCTCAATCTGCCTTAGACTTAGGGGAGCCATTGTCTCTGATTACGGAATCTGTCTTCGCCCGTTACATTTCAACCTTCAAGGAAGAACGCGTGGCAGCCAGCCAAGTCATTCCTGGGGTTGATTTCCAAGCTAACTTATCTGAAGCAGATAAAAAAGACATCATTGAAGCCGTGCGTCAAGCCCTCTATTTCTCTAAGATTGTCAGCTATGCCCAAGGTTTCGCTCAAATGAAAGCTGCTAGCCAAGAATACGGCTGGACCCTCAACTATGGCGAAATTGCCAAGATTTTCCGTGCAGGCTGTATCATTCGTGCTAAGTTCTTGCAAAAGATTACCGATGCCTACAGCAAGAACCCTGACTTAGACAACCTCATGTTGGATGACTACTTCCTCAATATCTTAGGTAGCAACCAAGCTGCGGTTCGTCGCGTGGTGACCTTAGCTATTCAAGCAGGGATTCCAGTGCCAACCTTCTCAAGTGCTTTGGCCTACTATGATTCCTACCGTTCACCAGTCTTACCAGCTAACTTAATCCAAGCGCAACGCGACCTCTTCGGGGCTCACACCTACCAACGCGTAGACCGCCCAGGGACCTTCCACTTCCACTGGAACCAAGGTCGTGAGGAGCAATTAGAAGACTAAAATAGTCTAGCCAAGTCCATAGGACTGTGATACAATACCAACTAGAATATGCAGTAAGCAGGAGAGAGTAGTCTGTCCTAGCCTCAGACAGCGAGCCGGGATGCTGAGAGCCGGTAGAGGTCAACAGATGAAGCGCACTCTTGGATACTATTTAGGTGAAGGGCCGAGGCCTGCTAGCCTAAGTCGGAGCCCACTCCGTTATCAAGTATAAGGGTTGCCCGCCGTTTGCCGGCAACTGAAGTAGAGTGGTACCGCGTATTAATTAGTCACTAATTCGCCTCTAGATTTCCCTTAGGGATATCTGGAGGCTTTTTTCAAATTTTCCATCTCATCAAACAATAGGAGGCACACAATGAATCAAAAATCAGCCGTCGTGTCAGCCCTCAGCCCAGTCTTGGCTGAGCACCTGACCGAGCAAGCAATTGAACAGTTAATTGAAGTTCCAAGTCATGCTGAGCATGGTGACTTGGCCTTTCCAGTATTCCAACTGGCTAAGGTCTTCCGCAAGGCCCCTCAAGCCATCGCCCAAGAAGTAGCAGAGCAAGTAGACGCCAGCAAGTTTGACAAGGTAGTCGCTATGGGGCCTTATGTCAACTTCTTCCTCAAGCGTGGCGCAGTAGTCAATGAAACCTTGCATGCGGTCCTAGAAGGGGGCGCTAGCTACGGCCAGTCAGACCTAGGTCAAGGTCGTAACGTCGTTATCGACATGTCTTCACCTAACATTGCCAAGCCAATGTCTATGGGCCATTTGCGTTCAACAGTGATTGGGAACTCCATTTCGCTTATCTTGGCTAAATTAGGTTATCAACCGGTTCGCGTCAACCATTTGGGTGACTGGGGAACACAATTTGGTAAGTTGATTGTGGCTTACCAAGGCTGGGGTGACGAAGCCACTGTTAAGGCTGACCCAGTCAAAGAATTGGTTAAGCTCTATGTTGATTTCCACGAAAAAGCTGAAACCCAACCAGAACTAGAAGACCAAGCACGGGCTATCTTCAAGCGCTTGGAAGATGGCGACCCAGAAATGTTAGCCCTCTGGCAATGGTTCCGTGAAGAGTCTCTTAAAGAATTCCAAAAAGTCTATGACCTCTTAGAAGTAGAGTTTGACTCCTATAATGGGGAAGCTTTCTACAATGATAAGATGGATGAAATCGTGGACCTCCTTGAAGAAAAAGGCCTCTTATCGGTTGATAATGGTGCTACCTTGGTTCACTTGGAAGATGAGACGCTGCCACCTGCTTTGATTAAAAAATCAGACGGTTCGACCCTCTACCTGACACGTGACTTGGCGACAGCTTACTACCGTAAGCGGACCTATGACTTTGCTAAGAACCTCTATGTCATGGGGAGCGAGCAAAGTGTTCACTTCAAGCAACTTCAAACTGTCTTAGAGATGATGGGCAACGAATGGGCAAAAGATATGGCCCATGTGCCATTTGGTTTGATTACCTTGAATGGGAAGAAACTGTCTACCCGTAAAGGTAAGATTGTCCTCTTGGAAGAAGTGCTTAAGGAAGCGATTAGCCTAGCACGTCAACAAATTGAGCTCAAGAACCCAGGTTTGGAAAACAAGGACCAAGTTGCTCGTCAAGTAGGGGTAGGGGCTGTTGTCTTCCATGACCTCAAAACTGAGCGTATGAATAGCTTCGACTTCAACCTGGAAGAAATCGTCCAATTTGAAGGGGAAACTGGACCATATGTTCAATACACCCACGCCCGTTCTCGCAGCATCTTGTCCAAGTACGGGCAAGAAGTCGACTTGTCAGCTGAATTTGACCTATCGGATGACTATGCTTGGGAAGTAGCTAAGAAATTAGCAGACTATCCACGTATTATCCGTCAGGCGGGTGACCGTTACGAGCCATCCGTCGTGGCTAAGTATTTAGTACAGTTGGCCCAATTATTCAATAAATATTATGCTAATAGTCGCATCTTAGACCAAGATGCCGGCACTGCTTCCCGGATTGCCCTGGTAGCAGCTGTGGCTCAAGTCCTCAAGGATGGTCTCCATCTCCTAGGCCTGCATGCGCCAGACAAAATGTAAGCAAAGCAAAAGGGGCGCCAGTCGCCTCTTTTGCTCAGAAAGGATGACAAGATGTTAAGCTATTGCCTCTATGATCATGCCTTAGGTCAGCTGCCAGTCGTTGCCCATCAAGGGCGTCTAGTCTATATTGGCGCCTTTGGCGAGTCCCTGGCGGACTGTCAGGCTGACTTAGACCCCAAAGGTCGCTACCAATGGCAGGAGCAGGAGCTGCCTGAGATTTGCCTAGCCTTGGATCAGTATTTTAGTGGTCAAGCCCCCCTAGCATTAGCCTATGACTTTATTAAGGGAACCGACTTTCAGCAGGCAGTTTGGCGGGCCTTGGCTCAGATTCCCTATGGTCAGACTTGTTCCTATAAGAAATTAGCACAAGCCCTGGGCAGGCCTAAGGCCGTGCGGGCAGTTGCCAATGCAGTGGGCCAGAATCCCCTTAGCATTCTCCTGCCTTGTCACCGGGTCTTGGCTCACGATGGGAGTCTGGGAGGCTATCGTGGTGGATTAGACATGAAGACCTATCTCTTGAACTTAGAAGGGACTGGGCCTAAGAAATAAATGAGTCCAGCTAAAAGTCCAGAAGCTAGCCGCTTTTGGGCTTTTTCTGTTTGGAGCCCATAGAGTGTGTATATTTTGGCACTGATTATGCAAAAATATAGGACCTAAAGGCTGGTTTTGTGCTATAATGAAGCTAACTGTAAATAGAAAGAAGTGATACTATGAAATTTTCAGAATTGGAGTATCAGAGACCTGATCTAGACCTTCTGAAAGAAGATTTTTTTAATCAAATTTCACTGATTGAAAAGGCAGAAGAGGCGGAAGTTGCTCTCAAAGCCACCAAACATATTCAAGAAATCCAAAATACTTTAGGGACCTTATCAACCTTGGTAAGCATCCGTAACAGCATCAATACCAAGGATAGCTTCTACGAAGAAGAAACAGCCTTCTGGGATGAGCACTTCCCAATTATTGGTGAATGGGATACGGCTTACTATCGGGCTGTCTTAGGCTCTAAGTGGCGGAGTGAACTAGAAAACTACCTGCCAGAGACCTTCTTCCCAATGGCTGAGAACAGCCTCAAGGTCTTCAGTCCTGAGATTATTCCCTTACTGCAACAAGAGAACAAGCTCAGCACCGAATACAGCAAGCTCCAAGCTTCTGCTGAGATTGAGTTCCAAGGTCAAACCTACAACTTGCCAGGTATGGCTAAGTTTGCCCAAGACCCTGACCGGGAGGTCCGTCGTCAAGCTTCTGAATTGGTCGGCGCCTTCTATAATGACCATGAAGCAGAATTTGACCGTATTTATGATCAATTAGTCAAGGTTCGCGACCAAATCGCTAAGACCTTGGGCTTCAAGGACTTCGTTGAAGTAGGTTACTTGCGTATGAACCGCTTAGACTATAACCGTCAACAAGTGGAAGTTTATCGCCAAGAAATTTTGGAACACGTGGTGCCTGTGGTAAACAAACTCTACCAACGTCAAGCAGATCGTTTAGGCTTAGAAAGCCTCAAACCTTATGACTTGGAGTATAAATTCAAGACTGGTAATGCCATGCCTCAAGGGACGCCAGAAGAAATTTTGGCAGCTGGGGTTAAGATGTACCATGAACTTTCGCCAGAAACAGGTGAATTCATTGACTTTATGGTCGATCGAGAGCTCTTAGACTTGGTAACCAAACCAGGTAAGGCTAGCGGGGGGTACTGTACCTACTTGCCAGATTATGAAGCACCATTTATTTTCTCTAACTTCAATGGTACGGCTGCTGACGTCGATGTCTTGACCCACGAAGCAGGGCACGCCTTCCAAGTCTTCCAATCCCGTTGGATCCAAACGCCAGAATGTGTCTGGCCAACCTTTGAATCTTGTGAGATTCACTCTATGTCCATGGAATTCCTGGCTTGGCCTTGGATGGAACTCTTCTTCGGCTCACAAACCCTCAAATACAAATTTACCCATTTATCTGGTGGCTTAATCTTCTTGCCATATGGGGTTTTAGTGGACCACTTTCAACATGAAGTCTACGAACACCCTGAAATGACACCAGCTGAGCGCCGTGCGACATGGCGTCGTTTGGAGCGTCAATATGTGCCTTGGAAAGAGTATGAAGCAGACTCCTTCTTAGATCGCGGAGGCTTCTGGTTCCGTCAGGGGCATATTTTCGCCAGCCCATTCTATTACATCGACTATACCTTGGCTCAAGTCTGCGCCTTCCAATTCTGGAAACGAAGCCAGATTGACGATGACCCAAGTGTATGGACCGATTACCTCAATATTTGTCGGACCGGTGGGACCAAGTCCTTCCTTAAGATTGTGGCAGAAGCTAATCTTAAATCACCATTTGAACCAGGTAGCCTAGTAGAAACGGTGCAAGCCATTGAACAATATCTAGACGATATTCCGGAATCAGCCTTCCAAGCCTAGTCGCTAGAAAGGTGGTTCTCCAATGGAACAATCGCAAGATCGGCAGATCAGTCGTCAGGTCCTTAACCTATCTTGGCCCATTTTACTTGAGGTCACCTTTACCTCCTTGTTCGGGATGGTTAATATGGTGGTCTTGGGCCAGTATGCGGGCGGACTCTATCCGGTCGATGTCAATGTAACGGCTGTGGGGCTGTCCAACCAACCTTTCTTCTTTATCCTTGCTGTCGTGCAGGCGCTAGGGGTAGGGGGGACAACCTTAATTGCCCGTGCCTATGGCGCTAGAGAGCTCCATCGACTGGGTCGTATTCTTAAGCACAACCTCATGTTGGGTTTGGCTTTATCGACCTTCTTTGTGGCCTCTGTCCTAATTTTCCAGAAAGCCATGATGGATTTTTTGGGAGCAGATGCCCTGACTCAAGAAGCAGGCTTAATCTACTATCGCTTGGTTATGATTGGCCTCTGGTTTAACTGTTTGGCAGCCCTCCTATCCTCATCTATTCGAGGGGTAGGGGAGACTCAAATCCCTATGCGGGTTAATGTCATAGCCAATGCCATTAATGTGACCTTGGCCTTTAGTTTGGTAAATGGTTATTTTGGACTGCCAGAACTTGGCATTACAGGAGCGGGGATTGCTACCTTGGTGGCCAATGTCTGCTCGGGCTTGGGCTTGCTCTTTTACATTTCTAGTGGCCGGTCAGCCATCCAGGTTGATTGGTTCAAGGATTGGAAATTGGAAGCCAGCACCTTTGCTGCTATTTTCCGCTTTGGGATTCCGTCGGCGGGTGAACAAGTCCTGCTGCGTTCTAGTTTGATTCTTTATACTAAGATTGTGGCTTCACTGGGAACGGTCGTGATGGCAGCCCATCAGATTGCCCTTAATATCTTATCCTTTTCCATTACACCTGGTATGGCCTTGGGGATTGCGGCCTCGACCTTAGTGGGCCAATCCTTAGGTGCGGGGGATGTGGCCTTAGCTGATGCTTATGGCCGTAAGACAGCCAGATTCGGCCTCTACTTTGGCTTAGCCATGAGTGCCGTCTTCTTTCTAGGACGGGATGTCTTGGGCCAGATTTACACCCAACAAGCGGATGTTGTTAGCTTGGTCGCGATTCCACTTATCTGTATGGCGATTCTCACGCCTTTCCAATTGGTTCAATTAGTTCAAGTGGGGGCCTTGCGTGGGGTGGGGGATACCCTCTTTCCTATGCTGTCCACGGGCTTCTCGGTCTTCTGTATCCGGGTCTGCCTGTCCTATATCTTGGTCAACTATGCTAACTGGGGTTTGGCAGGTGCTTGGATAGCCGTAATTGGCGACCAAACCATTCGTTCCTTCCTCATTACCTGGCGCTATGGTCAGGGTAAATGGAAAACGATTCAAGTCTAATAATTAAGAGAAAGGGATGGCCACAATGATTCGAGTTGGCACCATCGGGACCTCTCAGATTACAGAGCGCTTCTTAGAAGCCCTCAGTCTGCTACCAGAGGTTTATGAGCTCCACGGCGTCTATTCGCGCCAAAAGAATAAGGCTAAGGATTTAGCCCAGCGCTTTGGTGCGACCTATTACTGTGATGATTTGGCTGAATTCTGGGCGGATCCTGAACTGGACTTGGTTTATATAGCCAGTCCCAATGGGGTCCATTTTGAACAGACCAAACGGGCCATCCAGGCTGGCAAACATGTCATGGTTGAAAAGCCAATGTTTGCTAATGTGGATCAGTGGCAGGAGGCCCATACCTTGGCCCGAGCCCATGGCGTCTTACTCTTTGAGGCTGTCCTCCACATCCACAACCCTAACTATAAACGGCTTAAGCAACTGGTGGCCAACAAGCGCCAAGATGCTAAGCAGCCTTTCCTAGGGGCTAATTTTATTCTAGGACAGTACTCTAGTCGCTATCCGGACTATTTGGATAGTCAGGCTCAGGGCTTGGAGCCGCCTAATATCTTCAATCCGGCTATGGCAGGAGGTAGCTTGATGGACTTGGGGGTCTACCCCATCTATGTCATCGTGGATCTCTTCGGTATGCCCCAGCGCCTTAAGTATTCAGCTGTTCAAGGAGCCAATGGGGTGGACCTCTTTGGTAATGCTATTCTCTATTATGACCAGTTTCAGGTCAGTCTCCTAGTTTCTAAGGCGGTACATTCCACACAAGCCAGTGAAATCTATCTGGATAATGAGGTCATCGCCATTCAGGATATTACCCGTATTCGGACGGTCAGCCTGGCCAATAGCCAGGGGCAGACAGCAGTCATCAGTCAATATCAGCCTAAGCACGATATGGTGGGAGAACTCGAAGCCTTCGGCCAAGTCTTGCGAGGCTATCGCGGCCTAGAAGAAAAGAGCCCAGCTAATGAACTTTATCGCCACTGGACCCTCTTAAGTTATCAGGTGGCCCAAGTCATGCAAGCCATGCGACAATCGGCCCAACTCGCCTTTCCTTTTGAGGGAGAGGCCTATCAAGAAAGTGAGGTAAGCCTCTGATGTCAGAGACTCTAGAACTTGCTCCAGCCCTTGCCCAGGAATGGCAGGCTGCGGGCTATCAACAAGCCACTGCGATTCAAAAGCTCATCATGGGGCCTTTAGCGCAAGGCCAATCCCTGGTGGCTATTTCGCCTACGGGGAGTGGTAAGACCTTGGCCTATCTCTTACCAGTCTTAGGACAACTGCAAGCCGGTCAGGGGCTACAGGCCTTGATTTTGGCGCCATCACAAGAACTGGCCAAGCAAATTGCAGGCGTGGCCCAAACTTGGGGAGGTCATTTGGATTTAAAAGTCCAATTAGTGGTAGGGGGCGCCAACTTTAAGCGTCAGCAGGAGGCCCTTAAGGCTAAGCCAGAAATCATCGTGGCAACGCCAGGTCGCTTCTTAGAATTAGCTAACCAAACCCGTAAACTCAAGGTCCACCAGGTTCGTTACTTGATTTTGGACGAAGCAGATTATTTACTGCAAGACGAGCATGAAGGGGCCATTCACCAGATTAGAAAGTCCCTTATGCGGGATGTGACAGTTGCCTGGATTAGTGCCACTTATGGTCAGCCTTTGGTTGACTTGGTGGCATCTGGCCTTCCCCTCTATCAGGTGGAAAAGGACCAGGTCAGCCAATCTGGCCAGGTAGACCATGTCTATGTCCTGACCCATGACCGGCAAAAGGTCCAACAACTCAAGCGCCTGGCCCAAGTAGCCGACATGCAAGCCTTGGTCTTCTTTGAACAGGTTCATGACCTGGAAACTGTGGCGGCTAAATTAGTCTTTCAAGGCATTAAGGTGGCAGTCATGCATGGCCAACTGTCTAAGCAGGAGCGGGAGCGGGCCTTCCGCCTAGTCCAGCAAGGTAAGGTGACATACTTGCTGACGACTGATATGGCGGCGCGGGGCTTAGATATTCCCGACCTACCTTATATCATCCACTATAACCGAGTGGATAGCCTGGATACCTATGTTCACCGCTCAGGCCGTACAGGCCGTATGGGTAAATCCGGGACGGTTCTGTCTTTAGTTAATGAACAGGAATTACGCGATCTAGAAAGGCTCTTAGCAGCCAGCCCTTACCAACTGTCAGAGCGCATTACCTTCAAGGGTCAATTAGTCGGGCCCCAAGAACGCGCTGGCCAGCAAGACCAAGAAGGGGAAGAGAGACCAAAGCCAAAGCCTAAGACAGGAGCCAAACCAGCCCGCAAAGCTAAGGCAGCTGCCGTGACCAAGCCTAAGAAGAAAAAAGACCGGCATCGCGACAGTAAGAACAAGGGTAAAAGAAAAGCAAAAGCATAGAAAGTGAGTGTGTAAGATGATTGGAGCAATTGAATTAGGCGGTACAAAATGTGTCTGCGCTGTCTTCGAAATGGATGGTACTTTGATTGAACGTTTGAGTGTCCCAACTGAGACGCCATCTGAATCCATGCCAAGCATGATTAACTTCTTCAAGAAATATAATGGGATTAAGGCCTTTGGTTTTGGTTCTTTCGGCCCAATCGGGGCTAACCCTAATGGCAAGGACTATGGTTATATCACCAATACGCCTAAACTACCATGGCAACACTTCGACTTTTTGGGTGCTTTCAAGAAGGAATTTGATGTGCCAATGGCTTGGACCACTGACGTCAACGCGGCAGCCTACGGTGAAATGAAGCAGGGGGCCGCTCGCGGCGTAGAAAACTGCATGTATATCACTATCGGGACCGGTGTGGGTGCTGGGGTTGTAGTCGGGGGCAAGATTATTAGCGGTTTTGCCCATCCTGAAGCAGGTCACATCAGCCTCAAACGTCATCCAGAGGACCACTATGAAGGTAAATGTCCTTTCCACCACGACTGCTTAGAAGGCATGGCTGCTGGGCCAGCGATTGAAGCACGTTGGGGTAAGAAGGGGATTGAACTCAGCAATGAGATGGAAGTCTGGAACTTAGAAGCCTACTACATTGCTCAAGCACTTTACAACTACTATTTGATTTTGAGTACTGAACGCTTTATCTTGGGTGGCGGGGTTATGAAGCAACGCCAACTCTTCCCAATGATTCGCGAACATTTGGTAGCCCTTAACAACAACTATGTGACCTTACCAGAATTAGAAGGTTTCATCGTGCCACCTGCTTTGGAAGATAATGCCGGCATTACCGGCTGTTACGAATTGGCTAAAGAACTCTTAGAAGCCAAGTAAAGCACTTAAGACATAAAAAAAAGCTAGGACTTGAGGTCCTAGCTTTTTATTATTTAGTATCTTGATCTTGGTCAGAAGAATCTTGTGATGGCTGGTCATCTTGAGGTGTGTAATCTTGAGGATTGGCATCTGTTGCTTCCTCTCCATCTTCACCTTGGGCATGACGCTCTTGTCTAGCTTCTTGGATTAAGGACATGAAGCGTTCATTCATTTCTTCAGGACTTAGCTTATTGGCATCTTCTTGTAAGTCCTGCATCCCTTCCTTGAAAGCTTGACTATTGAAAGCCGAGAAGAGACTCATCATAAAACGCTGTTGGGCGTAATAAATGAAGGCCACTGTATAGAGGGCCAAGAAGACAAAGAAGACAAATCCTAGAGGCATAATGATTTGTAAGAGGCCATAGATAAGGAAGGGAACAAAGGTTACTTGAATAACTAGGCGCATAGTCTGGCTAAAGAGTTTGAAGGACTTGGACCGTAGGGTAGTGAAGTGAGCCAAGTAAGAAATAAGTAGGACTATAAACCAATAGAGTAACCAGGAGATAATCCAAGCCATAATGACAAGGGACAGATAAAAGATCCAGCGGTAATTTTCAATAGAGTTTAAGGTTTGGCTAGCGACTTGCTTGTTAAAGTTGGCCTTGTAAAGGTCCGGGATTTGCATCATGCGACCAGCTATTTGCCCGAATGCGCGATCCTTGAAGAGGAAGACACTAGCCATGGATTTAGTAGACAGGCGGCTGGCAATATCCGTTGGAATAGTCGGTTGGTCTTGGGGCCCGCTAACCGTTACGGTATCATCAACAACCAATTGGAAGGACTGAGATTGGAAGTAGACAGGCTTTTGGTCTTGGGCCAGCTCTAGCTTACCGTCAACAGTATGGAAATCTGGTAGGTTATTTGAGCTGGCTTTGACATCGTCAAAGAGTTGATTGAATGGCTTGAGGGTCACCAGGATAGAGGTGACCGTTAGCCAGAGGATAATCAGCCGGCTAAGACGACGGAAGAATTTAAAGGGCACCTTGGAAAGCCCGAAGATTTGTTGGGGCATTCGCAAGGAGGAAAAGATAATGGCGATTAATTGTTTCAATGTGGTCATCCTTTATATTAATCTAGAAATTGCTTTATACAGGCTTAGTTTACCGAAAGCCACACCATATTGCAAGCCAAGCTACCTGAAGGGGCCTAGGACTAAGGAAGTTTGTAAAATAATTTCAAGAAAGGCTTTACAAATACGATAAGCCTGTGGTATCCTAGAAAAGTAAGAAAAATGAAAGAAAGGAGTATGTGTCATGATCTTAGTAGCTAAAGCCAAACAAGCCAAACAACACCCACTCCTTTTAGACGTCATGCTATAAAGTGCCTTACTAGGCCTTATAGCCAATAATATAGAAGATGATAAGACGCTAAGTTGGAGTGGCAAGGACCAGGACTAGATTCTGTGCCTTGTACTGTCCATCTTAGGGTCTTTTTTGTGCGTCTATTAGGGGACTTTTACCTATCGATCTATATTAAGGGGGATTTTTATGTTAGCTGCCATGTGGCAATTTATTAAACGTTATCCGATAACTTACCTGATTATTCTGCTTTCCATTATTGCCAACTATATCTTGTGGGTCATTCCTACGCGCGTGACTCAGGCCATTATTGATGCCATGGCCGACCACTCGCTGACGGGGCAGAGTCTGGCACTCTTCATTGGCATTATCTTGGTGGTGTCGGTGGCTCAATACACATCTGAATATCTATGGATGAGTCGACTCTTTAGTCAATCGGCATTCTATATCAAGGAAGTCAAGCTCAATCTCTACCAGAAGATCATCAGCATGCGGATTCAATTTTTTGAGAAGTTCCGTTCAGGCGACATGATGACTCGCTTTACTTCTGATGTTAGGGGAATTGAGGATTTTATGGGCTATGGCTTAATGGGCTTTCTCTTATCCGCGGGTACCTACTTTATCATTATTCCCATTATGCTATCTATTTCTTGGAAGGTGACCCTCTTAGCGCTTATTCCTTCTAGTCTCATCCTGCTTCCTCTTGTAATCTTAACGCGTCGACAAGAAGAAGCCGTGACGCAACAACGCGATGCGGTTGCTTCCCTTAGTAATGAGGTCTTAGAGGTCATAGAAGGCATTCGAGTGACGCGCGCTTACGGTAACAAACAAGAATCCAGTCAACGTTTCCAGGCAAAAACGCGCGATTTAGCCAGCAAGGCTATCCGGATTATCTACTACCAAGCGGCGTTTGGGCGCCTATCCATTACCATTATGTCCCTGACTGCGGCCTTAGTCATTGGCGTAGGGGGACTGGAAATGGCGGCAGGGCATTTGACCTTGGGCCAAATTATTGCTTTGCAACTCTATTCACTTTCACTGGCTGAACCGCTCTGGTCCTTAACCGATTTGATTGTTGTCTATCAAAATGCCAAAGTCAGCCATGGTAAGATCCAAGAATTATTGGAAGCTAGCGATGATTTGGCCAGTCAAGGGACTCAAAGGCTAAGTGACCTAGAGGAGCTGAGCCTAGCTGATTATAGTTTCCGCTATCAAGGAGCTTCTGAAGACAGTCTCCGTCACATTCATCTGCGTCTTAAGAAAGGCCAGACCCTGGGGATTGTCGGTAAGACAGGTAGCGGCAAGACCACCCTGGTTCGCCAATTCCTATGCCAGTATCCCATTGGTCAGGGAGAATTCTTAGTCAACAACCGACCCATCAGTGATTTTAATCGTCACGATATGGAAAAGCTGATTGGTTATGTACCGCAAGAACACTTACTCTTTTCACGTACCGTAAGGGAGAATATTCTCTTGGGTAATCCTTCTGCCAGTCAGAAACAAGTGGATGTTGCGGTGGCCATTGCAGCCTTTAGCCAAGACTTAGAACGTATGTCGGAGGGCTACGACACTCTAATTGGGGAGAAAGGGGTGGCTATTTCAGGCGGTCAGAAGCAACGTATCTCCATCGCCCGCGCCATGATTAAGGAACCAGAGCTCCTCATCTTAGATGATGCCTTATCGGCAGTTGATGCGCGGACTGAACGTATTATTATTGAAAATATCCAAACTCTACGAGCCGGTAAGACCAATATTATTACTACCCATCGCTTATCAGCTGTGGAGCATGCCGATTGGATTGTGGTCCTAGACCAAGGCCGCATTGTAGAAGAAGGGCGCGCAGAAGATCTCATGGCCCTAGGCGGTTGGTATGCTGAACAAGCATGGCGCCAACGCCTAAATGAAGAAGTCTCAGAAGAGGAGGTGATGGCATGAGTGTCCCATTAAGATTATTTCGATTGGTCAAAGTAGAGTGGCGTCTATTCCTCCTAGGCCTAGTGCTCTTGGGCGGGGGGACCATTATTCAAAACTATGCCCCCTTAGAAATTCAAAGAGTCATTGACCAGGTGCTCACGCCTGTCTTCAATCAGGGCAAGGAACTGGATAGGGCAGCTATGTTGCAACATCTGGGCTTCTATGTAGGCTTGATTGCCTTAGCTTCGATTATTGGCTATTTTGCTAGTATTATCTTAATGTCATGTGCCAACCGTATAGTGGAATACATCCGCAATAAGGCCTTCGATGTCATGCAGAATCTGCCGGTCTCATATTTTGATGATAAGCCAGCCGGCAAGGTTTCCTCTCGCATTATTAATGACACGGAGACCCTTAGAAGCAACTTCTACGGTGGTATCATGTCTCAAGCCTTTCTTAATTTGGCTCAGGTAATCATTATTTATGTCTTTATCTTTAGCTTGAACTGGTATATCGGCTTGGCCCTTTTACTGCTCTTACCACTCTTTTATTTCTGGTATGTGCTCTACAGCCGCCAAGTCTCTCAGGCTATGAAGGTTTTCTTCGAAGCTCAGAGTGAGGTCAATTCCCAGGTCAATGAAACCATGAACGGCAGTGTCATGATTCAGCTTTCTCACATAGAATCCAGCTTCAAATCCCGTTTTCAAACAATCGTAGAGCAGATGTACCAAGCAGCCCTAAAATGGATTCGCGTGGACTCTACGGTCTCCTGGAGCTTGGGTGAATTGCTCAACCGGTCCTTTGTTGCCTTGATTTTGGCCGTGGTGGGTTATCAATTTTTAGGCCAGACACTGGCTATAACAGTCGGCCAGCTCTTTATCTACATCAACTACTTGGATCGTCTCTTCATGAACCTCAATAACTTTGTCCGGCAATTCTCTCAGATTCAGCAATCAGTGGCAACCGGCCAACGGGTCCTGGAATTACTGGACGCGGAGCAGGAAGTGGAGCTAGACCGAGACTTGGTAGTGACTCAAGGTCAAGTCGAGTTCAAAGATGTCCATTTCGCCTATGTGCCAGGTCAACCTGTCTTGAAGGATTTGAATCTGCTAGCTCAGCCAGGTCAGACCATTGCCTTGGTGGGGCATACAGGCTCGGGTAAGAGTTCCATGATTAACCTCTTGTTCCGCTTCTATGACCCTCAAGAAGGCCAGATTCTTATTGATGGACAAGTCATTGGCGATTATTCCCGTGAGAGTGTTCGTAAGGAAATGGGGATTGTGCTCCAAGACCCGTATCTTTTCACTGGAACTATTGCTTCCAATGTGACCATGGGGAATGAGGCCATTGATGATGCGGCCGTCTGGCAAGCTCTGGAGCGGGTTGGGGCCAAGGATATGGTCAGTCGCCTGCCAGAAGGCATTCAGGCTCCTGTCTTTGAAAAAGGGGCTACCTATTCCAGTGGCGAACGCCAACTGATTAGTTTTGCCCGGACCTTGGCAGCAGATCCTAAGATTCTGATTCTGGATGAGGCAACCTCCCATATTGATACGGAGACGGAAGAAATCATCCAGCATGCCATGAAGGTCGTGAGCCAGGGGCGGACCACCTTTATCATTGCCCACCGTCTGTCGACTATTCAAGACGCTGATTTAATTTTGGTCTTACATGAAGGCCAGATTGTGGAACGCGGCAATCACCAAGCCTTGCTGGCCCAAGACGGACGCTATGCTGAAATGTATCGTATGCAGCTACAACAAGCTAATGGCTAGTAGAGGTGAAAAGGAGGCTTATGATGAGTAACTTGTATCTTAAGGAGATTAGTCCAGCTGATTATCCGGCACTAGCAGCCTATCGTCAGGCCTATCTCAATCGTCAATTAGTCGCCCATGGTTGTGGCGACCTTGAGAAATATGACGATATGGCGGCTTGGCATCAAAGACAAGTGGCCATGACCAAACGTGAGACGCTTCCTGAGGGCTACGCGCCAGCCAAAATATGGTTAGTGATGGAGCAGGCCACTCAGGATGGCGCCAGTGATCGCTTGGTTGGTCTAAGTAATTTGCGGCTTGAATTAACGGATTACTTACGTCAGTTCGGTGGTCATGTCGGTTACTCAATCGCGCCAGATTGCTGGGGCCAGGGTTATGGCACCCAACTTTTGGCCTTAACTCTAGATAAGGCCCGTCAAGAAGGGCTCCAGAGACTACTGATTACCTGTGACAAGACCAATCTAGGTTCAGCACGCGTTATTGAGAAGAATGGCGGGGTTTTGGAAAATCTGGTGACGGAAGCAGACGGCAATCTCTTGTGTCGTTATTGGATTGACTTATAGCTAATAGAAAGCGGGAGCCTGTCTCCCGCTTTTTGAGCATTATAGAAGGGATTTTGGCCCAAATGGTGTAGTATAGAAGGGTAGAGATTATAAGGAGGTATTTGCATGACTGCAAACTATGATTTAATTGTAATTGGTGGTGGTAGTGGCGGTGTGGCGACAGCCAATCGCGCGGCTATGTACGGCGCCAAGGTAGCCTTGATAGAAGGCAAACGCTTAGGAGGAACCTGTGTCAACGAAGGCTGCGTGCCTAAGAAAATCACTTGGTATGCGGCTCATATGGCCGATGTTATGAACCAAGTAGGGCCAGGCTATGGTTTCCAAGATGTTCACTATCAATTTAACTACCAGGAATTTGTTAAGGCTCGTGATACTTATGTGGCCAATGCCCGCGCTAGCTATGAACGTGGTTTGTTGAATAATGGCATTGATTACATTAAGGGCTATGCTAAATTCATCGATAACCATACGGTTCAAGTTAACGGTCAAAACTATTCAGCTGCTTACTTTATGATTGCCACAGGTGGCCGTCCAGCGGTGCCACAAGTGCCAGGCCACGAGCTCTTGGATACGTCTGATTCCTTCTTCGAATGGCAAGATCTGCCTCAATCCGTTGCTGTTGTGGGGGCTGGCTATATTGCGGTAGAGTTGGCCGGTGTCTTACACGCTTTGGGGGTAGAGTCTCACTTAGTAGTCCGCTATGACCGCCCATTACGTAAATTTGATTCCATGCTTAGCCAAGCCTTGTTGGATACCATGGCAGAACATGGCCCAACTTTACACGTTCATACCCAGTTCGACGAATATCGTCGTCGCCAGGATGGCAAGATTGAATGCTTGTCTCAAGGTCAAGTAGTCTTAGTAGTGGATCGGGTCATTGCAGCCATTGGTCGGGCTCTTAATTCCGACGCTCTAGGCTTGGAAAATACCGACATTCAAGTCAATGAACGAGGCATTATCCAAGTCAATGACCAACATCAGACGGTCGTCCCACATATTTATGCAGTAGGGGATGTAATCGGTCGCCCAGCCTTGACGCCGGTCGCTATCCGCGCAGGCCGTCATGTGGCAGAATTTCTCTTCAATGGGGCAGCCTCAGCCGCCATTGACTACAGCCAAATTCCAACAGTTGTCTTCTCCCACCCGGCTATTGCCACAGTGGGTTACACTCAAGAAGAAGCAGAAGCTAAATTCGGGGCAGACAATCTTAAAGTCTACACTAGCCAGTTCAACTCCATGTATCAACGGGCTGCTGGGCTCAATGT
This sequence comes from uncultured Abiotrophia sp., assembly GCF_963520105.1. Classification (NCBI taxonomy): domain Bacteria; kingdom Bacillati; phylum Bacillota; class Bacilli; order Lactobacillales; family Aerococcaceae; genus Abiotrophia; species uncultured Abiotrophia sp. Next base: position 62,224 of record NZ_CAUQPN010000003.1, on the reverse strand, counting down.
TCCTTCTAAGTTTAAGCTGGTCTGCCATGGCCCTGAAGAGAAGATTGTCGGCCTCCATGCCATTGGTGAAGGAGTGGATGAAATGCTGCAAGGTTTTGCGGTGGCCATTAAGATGGGGGCGACCAAGGCTGACTTCGATGCCACCATCGCCATTCATCCAACCGGTTCGGAAGAGTTTGTTACCATGCGTTAAGACTTGAGCTGGAGGCGAGATAATGGTAATATCTTTATTAGTTGGCGTCTTCCTGGGCTGGCTCATGGCATTACTCTACCATGAGCTACCTGAAAGCAGAAGTCGCTTCATGGTAGCCGGCTTAATTGGTGCCTGGATTGGTAATTATTTTTGGTTCAAGCTAGGGCCTGCCATCTACGGATTTGCGCCTATTCCAAGTTTCTTGGGGGCAGGGCTATTCCTAGGTCTAGCCTGGTTACTGGTTAATTTAACGGTCTCAAGTAAGCAATAAAGAGGTGTTCTATGGTTCAAACCCGCTTTTCTAAGTTTTTCCCACGTCAAGAAATAGTCCACAAGCAGGGGATTATTGAACCCCAGCGTATGATTCGTTATGCTCTTATCACCTCTGGCGCCCATGACCAAGTGGTTCGGACCCAACTCAACTATGCCTTTGTCAGCGAGACCCAATCTTGGATTGTTACGCAATACCGATTGGAGCTAGTAGATCGATATCAGGGTCAGGAAGACTTAAGGGTAGAAACCTTGCTCTGCGAAGCCAACCGTTTCTTCTGTAATCGCCGCTTTCGCTTCTATGAAGGGGACCGGCTGCTGGCCATTGTGGAAGCCCAATATGTCATCTTGGACTTGGATAAGCGCCGGATTGTGCGCTTACCAATTGAGTCTTTCCAAGAGGCCAATTTGGTCATAGCAGAAGAAGAGCCAGCTCATTTTGATCCGGTAAAATGGGAAGGGGACCAAGTTCAAGAAAGCAAGACGTCGCCTTTAGCTATTACGCCAGAGGTCATCGACGAAAATGGTCATGTTAACAATCTGGTCTATATTGGCTGGGCCCTAGACCAATTAGCTAGTCAAGCGCCATACTCTAGTTGTTATATCAAGTACGGCAGTGAACTCCTGCCTAGCGACCAAGTTGAGATTCGAAGCCAGCTGGTCCCTCTGAGCGACCAGCAATGGGTGACCGACCATCAAATTTATAATCTAAGTAAGGATAAAGTTGCCTGTCTGGTTCAGTTTGTCTGGAACCAGCCGGTTGACTTAGCCTAAGAAGGAGTGTATCTAATCCATGATTACCTTAAAATCACCGCGTGAAATCGATGCTATGGCTAAGTCCGGCGAGATTTTGGCGGGTATTCATGTCCAGTTGCGTGACTTTATTAAACCAGGTCTAACAACAGCTCAAGTAGACAAGTTTGTTCAAGACAAGATTGAAGCTGCCGGGGCAGTCGCTGCTCAAATTGGCTATGAAGGCTATAAATATGCGACATGTACCAGTGTCAATGACGAAATCTGCCATGGTTTTCCATCCAATTATGTGCTTAAAGATGGCGATATCGTCAAAGTAGACTTCTGTGTGGATTTGGCAGGGGCTATTTCAGATTCTTGCTGGACCTATGCAGTTGGTCAGGTCAGCCCTGAGAATCAAGCCCTTATGGAAGTTACCAAGGAAGCACTCTATAAGGGAATTGAAGCGGCTCAAGTGGGCAATCGCATTGGAGACATCGGCCACGCTATTCAAACTTATGCTGAAGCTAAGGGTTACGGGGTAGTCCGTGACTTTATCGGCCACGGCATTGGTCCAACCATCCACGAAGAACCAGGTATCCCACATTACGGGACCAAGGGCAAGGGCTTGCGCCTCAAGGAAGGCATGACTATCACCATTGAGCCAATGATTACGACTGGTACTTGGCAAATGAAGATGGACAATAACGGTTGGACGGCACGCACCCGCGATGGGGGAAATTGTGCCCAGTATGAACATTCCTTAGTTATTACCAAGGAAGGACCACGCATTCTGACCCAACAGGTGCCTGAAGGCTAGCTTGCTAGTATACTGGCTTAATAGAAGATTGGGACGAGGGGAGTGATTTCCCCTCGTTTTTTGCTTAGATGAGTCGGGCTCACTCATGCTATTTAAGGGATTTTATGCTATAATAGTGAGTGATGAACATTTTTACTAATTGATGAAGGAGGGGACCCTATGGCGCCGAAGAAAAAGACGACCACCAAGAAAAAAACAGGTTCAAGACCTGGCAAGAAGACCCAAGCAAGTCGTCAGCACCATGCCCTAAATCTCTCTGAACATACCACCTATTTGATTCTGGGGATTATGATAAGTTTTGTAGCTCTGCTAGGGCTCTTTCAATGGGGGGCGCTAGGTGCTCTGATTGTTAATGGCTTCCGACTTCTAGTTGGGGAGACCTATGCGCTACTACTAGCGCCTATCTTGGCCTTAGGCCTCTATATGCTAGTCAAAGGCCAACTCTTTGTGGTCCGTCTCCAGCATTTCCTAGGTGGCGCCATGACCTTGACGGCTCTAACTAGTCTACTGCATGTCAACCAATTTATCGGTCAGGAACCACTGCCGCAGTCTATTTTTTCTATGACCTATCAGATTTTCCGTAATGAAGTCTTGATGGGCCAAGTCCGCGTCCCAATGGGGGGCGGTATGCTGGGGGCCATGACCTATGCGACCTTTGGTTACCTCTTTGGTAAATGGGGCACCTACTTGCTGGTTGTTATCCTCTTCCTAGCAGGATTCTCCCTCTTGCTCAATTTGCCATGGCAAGCTTGGCAGGGCTTGTTTGCCCGTATAAGGACAGGTATTCAAGGTCTCAGCCGGCGCCTCTTCCCTCCAAGTCATGGGATAGAGGAAGAGCCAGCTAAACAAGTGTTCTATTCAGAAGATGATGTAGAAGCCGCTCCACAAGCTCCAAACAGATCTTCGAGTCGGAAATTATCACTATCTGAGCGTTTCTTTGGCTTTGTCGAAGAGGAAGATCAAGAGCCGGGATTAGAGGATGCGGATCACAATCTGCCTAATCGCCTCAGACGCCGTCCACTAGCCAACTGGGATGAGGAGGAGACTAATAGATCTCAGGCCCCTGTCTTAGATTTAGATTATCTAGAAGGCCAAGACGCCCAAGAAGACACGGTGCCAATCGTTATAGCCAACGCGCATCAAGCAGAGGCGGGCTGGGAGTCAGAAGACAATATCTTCGATATAGAGCCAGCTCCAGTATCAGACTTAGCGTCGGTCGAGCCAGAACTTGAACCAAGTAAGTCACCAGCGCTAGCACCAGATGCTGCTGCCGGCCATTGGCAGGCCCAAGCTCATGAGCGCGCTGACTTAACTCGGGATGACTTGGACAGCCAATTAGATCAAATGTCGGAACAAGAAGGGCCTCAGGCGCCAGTGGTCACCAAGAAACCGCGGGCTCATAAACCTTATCAATTGCCTGGTAAGAACTTACTTAAGAAAATACCACCTGTTGACCAGTCGGAAGAATACGCCCGTATTAATGAGAACATCGCCAAGTTAGAGCGGACCTTCGAGAGTTTCGGTGTTCAGGCTAAGGTGGTTAAGGCCAACTTAGGCCCGTCTGTTACCAAGTATGAAATTCAGCCAGCCATCGGGGTTAAGGTCAGCAAGATTGTCTCCTTATCTGATGATATTGCCCTGGCGCTTGCGGCTCGCGATGTCCGTATGGAAGCCCCAATTCCGGGCAAGTCCTTAATTGGGATTGAAGTACCCAACACCCAGGTTAGTCCAGTTTCCTTCTGGGAAATCATTGATGCAGCTCTAGAAAGCAAGCACATTTTGGAAGTTCCACTTGGACGCGACATTTCGGGTGTGGTCTGCTTGGCTGACTTGAGCAAAATGCCTCACTTGCTGATTGCCGGGGCGACGGGTTCCGGGAAGTCGGTTGGGATGAACGTCATCATCACCTCCTTGCTTATGAAGGCTAAGCCAGATGAAGTTAAATTCCTCATGATTGACCCTAAGAAGGTTGAATTAACCATGTATGATGGGGTGCCTCATTTGTTGGCGCCAGTTGTGACCAATCCACGTAAGGCTGCCCAAGCCCTCAACAAAGTGGTCCAGGAAATGGAACGACGCTATGAACTTTTTGCGGCGACGGGTGTGCGGAACATTGATGGTTATAATGAACAAGTAGACAACTACAACAAGGAGCAGGGGACTGGCTATGAAGCCATGCCTAAGATTGTCGTCTTCATTGACGAGTTGGCCGACCTCATGATGGTAGCCAGCAATGAAGTGGAATCGGCCATTATTCGTCTGGCCCAAATGGCGCGGGCGGCCGGCATCCACATGATTATTGCCACCCAACGGCCATCGGTCGATGTCATTACCGGGATTATCAAGGCCAATGTGCCGTCCCGTTTGGCCTTTGCTGTCTCCTCAAGTATTGATTCGCGTACCATCCTGGATAGCAATGGGGCAGAAAAATTACTGGGCCGTGGGGACATGCTCTTCCAGCCTATGGGCAAGAACAAGCCTGTTCGGGTCCAAGGGGCCTATATTTCTGACTCTGAAGTTGAGAAGATTACGGAATTTGTTAAGAATCAACAGGAAGCAGAGTATGATGAAACCATGATGGTATCCGATGATGAGACTGGTGGAGCAGCGAGCGCATCTGATGATGAATACTTTGGTGAAGCAGTTGAGCTGATTCGTGGGCTTGAGACCATCTCTATCTCGCAATTACAACGTAAATTCCGGATTGGATATAACCGGGCTGCGCGTCTAATTGATGATTTAGAAGCCCAGGGCTTTATCGGCCCACAAGACGGGTCCAAACCGCGTCAGGTTTTTGTCCAAGCGGACTAATTTGCGGTTGAAAAGGGCGCCAAAGGGCGTATACTTAAGAGTGTGTAAGTCATAAGTTTAAGGGAGGATATGTCATGTCAAAAACTATTATCATAGGGGGTTCTTTTGCTGGCTTAAGCTGTGCGCTCCAAGCCAAGCAACTCTACCCGGACATGGAAGTGCAAGTCTTCGATAGCCAAGAAACAGTGGGTTTCATTCCAAGTGGGATGAACCTAGTCCTCAATCATGAGGTAGACCAATTAGAAGCGGCTAGTTTTATCTCAGAGAAGGAAGTACGGGCGGCTGGCGTCCAACTCTATCTAGGCCATCAAGTGGTTGAAGTCGACATGAAAGCCAAGTGGTTACGTGCTAAGAATCTAAAGACTCAAGTGATTACAGACTATCCTTATGATCAACTCGTCTTGGCCATGGGGTCTAAGCAAACCGGTCACTTAGTGGCCCATTTAGACCATCCAGCTATTATTTCGACCAAGGACATTGGGTCTGCCCACCATGCCTTAGAAGTTTTAGAAGACGCGGGGCATGTGGTGGTTGTCGGTGGGGGGCAAATCGGGATTGAAGCCTGTGAAGCCCTAGTTAACGCCAATAAGCAAGTGACTTTGATTGAAGCTAATGATAGCCTGGCTGAACGTTATTTTGATGCTGATTTTGTTGAAGAAATCGAAGCCGCTATTGAAATCGTGGGGGTCGACCTGCGTGTCGGAAGCAAGGTAGCTTCTGTTGAAACTGACCCGCTACGAGTTATCCTAGAAGATGGTGATGAAATCTATGCGGATGCCATCCTCATGGGGGTCAATCTCTTCCCTAATAGCAGCCTGGTGTCGGATCAAGTTGAGCTTAATCCAGACAAGACCATCTGGACCAGCCCTTACTTAGAAACCAGCGTGACCGATGTCTTTGCGGTAGGGGACCTAGTTCAAGTGCCTTATGCTGATCAAGGGCGTGACTTTATCGCCTTGGTTAATAACGCCATTCGTTCAGGTCAGATTGCAGCCTTCAACCTCAAGGAAAATCGCGTCAAGCAAGCTACCTCTCTGCGTGTCATTGGCTCACGCATCTTCAGCCAATATGTGGTCAGTGTGGCTAAGACGGAACACGAAGCCAATGGGACCAGTGCCCAGCCTGTTCAGACTATCACAGTTACAGCTGACTACTCCTTAACGGATTCAACCCCTGTCTATCTCAAGCTCATTACTGAGGCGGAGACAGGACGCATTCTGGGGGCCAAAATGCGCTCAGAATCTAATATTCTATCCTACGCTGACACGCTGGCCTTAGCAATTGGACAAGGCTTGACGGACCAAGAATTAGCCTTCCAAGACCGTCTCTATTATCCATTAGAGACCGTCGCCAACCCTATTATTTACCGCGCTGCCTTGGAGTCTTATGCCCAACGGGTAGCAAAATAAGCAAAAGTAAGAAAGAGGTGACCTATGACTAGGCCAACCATTGAAAGTCTCGAGCTAGCGCCTTTTATTAAGGAGGCACTCGGGGAACTGGGATTTTCCCGCCTAACGCCTGTGCAAGAGGCGGTCATTCCCTATGCCCTCAAAGGGCGCAACCTGATTGTCCAATCGCAAACGGGCTCAGGTAAGTCTCATAGTTTTTTGATTCCTATCTTCCAGCAACTAGACCCTAGTTTGGACCAAGTCCAAGTGGTGATTACGGCGCCTAGCCGAGAATTAGCGACGCAACTCTACCAAGCGGCTAAGCAACTGGCTAGCACTAGCCCAGAGCCTTTGCGGATCGTTCATTACATGGGCGGGACGGATAAGCAACGTCAAGTGGACAAGTTGCAGGCGGGCCAACCCCAAGTTGTCATTGGGACACCTGGACGTATCTATGACTTGATGGCAAGCCATGCCCTCCATGTTCAAACCGCCAAAATCATGGTAGTGGATGAAGCCGATATGACCATGGATTTAGGTTTCCTTCAAGTGGTCGACGATATTGCCTCTCGCATGCCAGAAGATTTGCAACTTATGGTCTTCTCTGCGACCATTCCTCAACAGCTTGAGGTCTTCCTCAACAAGTATGTGACCAACCCTGAATTCATTCAAATTGAACCTCAGGAGGTCTTAGCCAGCAAGATTGATAACTACCTGATTAATACCAAAGGGCGAGACCGCTCGGCCTTGGTCTACGATCTCTTAACCATGGGCCATCCTTTCCTTGCCTTGGTCTTCTGTAATACTAAGAAGTATGCAGCAGAATTGACCCAATACCTCAAGGAACGTGGCCTCAAGGTAGCTTCTATTCATGGGGATTTAACGCCACGTGAACGCAAACGGGTCATGCGTCAAATCAAGGACTTAGAATTCCAATATGTAGTGGCTTCTGACCTAGCTGCACGTGGTATTGACATTCCAGGTATTTCCATGGTCATAAACACGGAATTACCTAAGGAGCTGGAATTCTTTGTTCACCGGGTAGGGCGGACAGGCCGTAATCAACTGGCTGGGACAGCCTATACCTTCATGACACCTGATGACGACCGGGCTATTGTGGAATTAGAAGCCAAAGGCATTGAATTCCAACAGGTGGACATAGTCAAGGGCGAAATCCGTCCTGCTCAGTCACGCCATCGCCGTGTAGAGCGGACGGACACCAAGCAGGATAAGGAAGATCCAACCGTAAGAGCCATGATTAACCGTAACAAGAAGAAGAAGGTTAAGCCTGGCTACAAACGTAAGCTCAATTACCAAATTAAGGAGCACCGTCAGAAGGAAGCTCGTAAACAGAAAAGGGCAGAGCGGCGCCAAGCTAGAAAAGCTTAATCGATAGAAGGGGAGACTAACCTAGGTTAGTCTCTTTTGCTATGTATATTGATTTACAATATTGTATAGATACTTAGACTCAAGCTATTAATGTGACGGACTTTATTACCTAATCGTATATTCATTCTCTTTAAAGATTTCGGATTATATACTTGTTTTATTTTTCTTATCTCCCAAAATATACTAGAGTATGTAAAAATCTTTAAGTTGTGATGATTATTGATTTTGTCATTCTTATGGGAACACGAAACCGCGTTTCATTCAAGTAATTGTGAACATCTAACGAAAATTTGATATGTATAATATTGGGAAATGCGGTATAATGTCTATACAGGATGTTAGTGTCTTGCTTTAAGTGTTTCTTGGAATATTTAAAGGAGGGCAGTAGCAGCCCTTCGAACAAATTGAATCTATGTCCATATGATCCCCTTAATGAACTTTATCATAGAAGATTTAGATTTTTACTTCAAGGTGAACGTGCCGATTTTACATTGTTGATAAATCACTAAATGCTTCAAGTCAGAAGTCGTATGGGTATAGGTAATCAATTTAAACCTTCTTAGTCAGGTTAAGGACTAAGTTATCCCTTCTTACGATAGGTATCCCCTAATGCCTATTGTAGAAGTCCCCTCTTGATACGGATATGCCGAATCCGTTGCAGCCGAGTTCCCTCTCGGCTGTTTTTTTATTATCTTTTCTATCGAGATTTGTTTGCTCTCAAAAAAACAGCAATTTTCCTCCTTATATCCGCCAAGTTCAAATTATAGATAATTTTCAACTATCTCCTATTTTTGCCTCTTAGGTAAAAATGGCTCTATATAAGGCTTTAAACCAGTTAGAGGCAGGTTAATGTAAATTTCGCTTACATGTACTTTTGAAAAGTTTTCATTTTTCAAAACATTTTTCAAGGTAAGTCTATAAAATAGGTGATAAAATGTAAGTAAAACGCTTGCTAAAGTGTTTTTTTTGTGGTATTTTATAAGAGTACAAAAGTGTTTACCTAGGAAGTGAGGCAAAAGGTATGGAAAAACAAACTATTACCATCTACGACGTTGCTCGTGAAGCTGGCGTCTCCATGGCGACAGTATCTCGTGTGGTAAACGGCAACCCTAACGTTAAACCGTCAACTCGTAAAAAAGTATCAGAAGTTATCGAACGCTTGGATTATCGTCCTAACGCAGTCGCGCGTGGCTTGGCAAGCAAGAAGACCACTACAGTTGGGGTGATTATCCCTAACGTCACCAATGTCTTCTTCTCGTCTTTAGCACGTGGGATTGATGACATCGCGTCTATGTACAAATACAACATTATTTTGGCCAACTCTGATGAAAACCCTGAGAAAGAAGTACAAGTATTCAACACCTTGTTAGCAAAACAAGTGGACGGAATCATCTTCATGGGGAATGACATCCAAGAAAGTATCCAACATGAAGTTAGCCGTACGCGGACACCAGTTGTCTTTGCTGGGACCATTCTATCTAATACAGAACTATCTAACGTTAACATCGACTACCGTCAAGCAACTAAAGAGGCAACTGCTTTGCTCTTGGCTCATGGCCGTAAAGTAGGTTTGGTGACAGGTCCTGGGGAATTTGATATTAACCGTGATTTCCGCTTAGAAGGTTATACTGAAGCCCTCAAGGAAGCTGGTGCTAAATTCAAGCAAGACTTAGTCATTCAAAAGCAATTCACTTATGCAGATGGGGATAAGATTGCGGCGCAATTGATTGCAGCGAAGGCCAATGCCGCTGTCATTTCTGACGATGAAATCGCAGTAGCTGTCCTCAATGCCTTGACAGATCGTGGCGTAAAAGTCCCACAAGACTTTGAAATCATTACTGGTAACAACTCTATGTTAACCCAAATGGTACGTCCTAAGTTGTCCAGCATCCAAATTCCGCTCTATGATATCGGTGCGGTAGCAATGCGTCTCTTGACTAAGATTATGAACAGTGAAGAAGTGGAAGAGCATCAAATTATCTTACCACACAGATTTATTGCTCGTGGCTCAACCCTAGAAGATAAAGACTAATCGTAAATAAAACCAAGGGTTTATAGGCCCTTGGTTTTTGGTCTATTATAGTGGACTTCTTCCATTTGGTCTATTATAATGGACTTTATTTTAGGGGTCTGTTATAATGGACTTAAGAAAGGAGGCTACTATGAATCAATACTATGCTTTAATTGGTGACATTATTGAGTCCCGCAGTTTAGCCAATCGTGCCAAAATGCAAGAAGCCTTAAGCCAAGCCTTAAATGGCTTGAATGAGCGATATCAAGGCCACCTAGCCTCATGCTTTAGTTTAACTTTGGGAGATGAATTTCAAGGACTACTTAAAGTAGGAGCACCTATCTTTCAAATGATTGATGAACTTCGCCTGGCCTTGCCTGACTTAAATCTGCGTTTTGGCCTGGGCTTAGGTGAAATTCTGACCAGCATAAATCCCGCAGTCAGCTTAGGGGCGGATGGCCCGGCTTACTGGCGGGCGCGTGAGGCCATTCAGCAAGTTCATCAACAACATCATTACGAGACAGTTCATGTCTATCTAGTGACGGGGCAAGAGGACCAGGATGCGGTTTTGAATCATAGTTTGGCTTTGAGTGAGTTTGTCCGCTCATCCTGGATTCAATCGCAAATGGAAACCTTCCGGACTATCTTAAACTTGGGTTACTATCAGTCGCGCTTTGATCAGAAGCGGGTGGCGATAGCCCTAGGTCTGTCTTCTAGCGCCTTCGCCAAACGCATGAAATCGAGTGGCATCAAACTCTACTTGGATGTCAAAAATGATCTCAATCAGGCCATTGAGAATCTGGCCAGACAGGCAGCTCAAGGAGGTGAGGGCGCATGATGTCGACTTATTCAATGGGCCTCTACTATGGGCTAGGCTGGACCCTAATCGAATCCTATTATCGACCTTACGGGCGGGCTTTCTTAAAGGGGCGATTGACTTGGTTAGATCCTTGGATGCTCTACCTGGTCTGGGGCGCCTTACTGCTGGGGCTTAATCCGGTCGCAGCTGGCCTGCTAATCGGCCTAGGACTGGTGAATGCCAGCTTAGGTAAGCTACTTAAGCCCAAGCAAGTTTCTCTATTGATGGCGCTACTTTTATTTGGCGCCAGCCTTTATGCAGCGAAGGCTGGCTGGACTTGGCCTTACCATGCAAACTGGCTGTGGACGGCTCTCTATGCCTTGTGGTTAGGAGCTCCTGTTAACCAGATTTTCCATTTTCTCTTCCGCCGTTTTCAACCTGAAATTGAGATTGATGACGCGACCATTGAAGGGGCAGGGGCCACGATTGGGATACTAGAGCGTCTGATAACAGGTTTGCTCTTAGTCAGCCAGAATTATGCCGCTTTGGGCTTGGTCTTCACAGCCAAATCCATCGCCCGCTACGATAAAATTTCCAAGAACAGCGCCTTTGCTGAATACTATCTCATTGGCTCGCTCTTTAGTCTCTTGGCCGTTTTAGTACTCTATCAGGTCTATCGATTAGGAAGCTGGTAGGCCCAAGCTAGTAAAAATAGCCCTAGCAGTTTGGATAAAGAATCCAGACTGCTAGGGCTATTTATTTAGGCTATTAGGAATGCGCCTTATTGCTTGCTTGAGCTTGGGAGCTGTCACCTTGAACACTCTCCATGATTCGCGCCACAATGGCGACAACAATAGTAATGACAACAGCCAAAATGGTCCCGCCCACTAAATCGTATTGGGCGCGTGTGAGTGAGCTACCTAGGTAGTAGACGATTTGTCCCAGGATAAAGCTCCAGAAAAATGTGACGATATATTTCATACTTTCCCTTCTTTCCTTTACAGTATAAGTGTAGCATATTTGCCAAATAATACAATGAAAAAGTTTTTGTTTCCAGTTCTTAACCAAATTTCCTGAAAGCCAAGCTCTACCTTGTACTTTAAGGCAATTCATGGCACAATAAGAAGAGAGTGGTCGAATGCCTGTTCGGACCATAAAAAGGGCTTGAGAGGAGGAAATGCCATGCTATTTAATGTTCATTCTGCTAATTCACTCTTAGCTAGTACTTTGACGGTTCCATCCTATGTGGAAGCTGCTAAACAAAGGGGCTATGAAATCTTGGGTTTGGCAGATGTCCATAGCCTTCAAGGGGCGCTAGACTTCTATAATCGCTGTCAGACTGCTGGTCTCAAGGCCATGATTGGGGCGACCATTAAGTTGCCTGGGGCTCTCAAGCAAACCCACATTTATCCCTTCCTAGTTTATGCCCTCAATCAAGCCGGTTATTATGAATTAATAGGCCTCATTCGACGTTTGAGCCATCAGCCTCTGTCGCCAGGCGCTATTTGGGATTATCTGACCCAGTCCTGCCACAACCTAGTCTATATTTCCTGTGGCCATGCAAGCGAAGTGGAGCAAACCCTGATTCATAGTGGGGACCAAGAAGCCGACTTAGTTTTGGAGCGCTTGGAGCAAGTCTTTGGGCCTGGTAATGTCTATCTGGGGGTGGCGGCTTTCCCTTATAATCCAGTTGAAGGCGAGGCCGTGAAGTCCTGGGCTAAGAGCCAACAAGTTCCGCTAGTAGTGGGGCAGGGAGTATCAACCTTAAATCAGGGTGACGCCTTCAGTCTCAAGGTGCTAGAGGCCATTGGGGCTAATGAGACCTTAGACGTGGAACTACGGGCCATGCAGGGGGTCCACTATGTCTATAATTGGGCGGATTTGGAGGCTCAGTACGTCCGTTTAGGCTTGGCTGACTGCTTGGCGAATAGTCGCCAATTAGCAGATCGTATGCAGTTAACTTTGCCACAAAATCAGGCTTTCCTGCCAAAATTTCCGACGCCAGACCACTTGCCAGCTAGTCAATACTTGCGAGACTTAACTCAGTCGGCATTAGAAGACTTAAGGCCTGCTGATTTGGCGGTCTACCAGCAGCGGCTTGACTATGAGCTAGAAGTCATCGATAGTATGGGCTTTAGCGACTATTTCCTCATTGTCTGGGACATTATTGTCTACTGCCAAAGTCATGCCATCCGAGTAGGACCAGGTCGGGGCTCGGCAGCTGGTTCCTTAGTTTCCTATCTATTAGGGATTACACGCGTCGATCCAATCCAATACAACTTACTCTTTGAGCGTTTCCTGAATCCGGAACGTTATAACATGCCCGATATTGATATGGATATTCCCGATAATAAACGGCAACAAGTCTTACATTACGTGGTCGAGCGCTATGGCCAAGAGCAGGTTGCCCAAATTGCCACCTTGGGGACCTTCGGGGCTCGGGCGGCCATGCGGGATACCTTACGAGTTCTAGGTGCGGATAGTGAGACCTTGCGAGTATGGGCACGTGCCATACCAAAAGAGTTGGACATTAGCTTGCCTCAGGCCTATCAGAAGTCGGCTGCCTTACGCCAGTTAGTCAGTCAATCTGAGACCAACCAGCAGCTCTTCCAAGTGGCGCAAACCATCGAAGGCCTGCCACGACACATTTCAACTCACGCGGCAGCAGTGGTCATCCATGACCAATCCTTGGACCAGGTCATTCCGGTTGTGGAGCGACCTAATCAACCCCTTATGACCCAATTTACCATGTATGATGTGGAGAAGGTTGGCCTGCTTAAGATGGACTTCTTGGGCCTGAGAAACCTCAACCTGCTAGATACCATCATTAAACAAGTTCAAAAGAGCCAAGCTGATTTTGACATTGAAGCAATTTCCATGGAAGATGCTCAAACTCTGGCCCTCTTCAGGGCGGCGGATACTAATGGGGTCTTCCAGTTTGAATCAGACGGCATTAAGCAAGTCCTACGCAAGTTACAACCAGAGCGCTTTGAAGATATAGTAGCCGTCAACGCGCTCTTCCGTCCGGGGCCAATGAAGCAGATTGACCACTATGTAGCGCGTCGTCATGGTAAGGAAAGCTATCAGGCCATCCATCCAATTCTGGAAGAAATCTTAGCTCCTACCTATGGCATCATTGTCTATCAGGAACAAGTCATGCAGGTCTGCCAACGTATGGCCGGTTTCAGCTTAGGACAGGCTGACTTGCTAAGACGTGCCATGGGTAAAAAACAAGCCGATGTTATGGCGAGGGAACGCGAGCATTTCATTAGGGGGGCCAGAGAGCAGGGGATAGAAGCTGAGATTGCGTCAGCTACCTACGACTATATCTATGAGTTTGCCAGCTATGGCTTCAACCGCTCGCACGCGGTGGTCTATTCGACTTTAGCTTTTCAACTGGCCTATCTCAAGGTCCATTACCCTCTGGCCTTCTATCAAGCCCTCTTGAATATGGGTAGTTCCAACCAGACGACCATGGCCGACTATATTCTAGAGGCCAAGCGTCATACGGGTCCACTCCTTGGTCTCAACCTTAATGAGAGTCAGATAGGCTTTAGTGTCAGTGGACAACAACTTCAAGTAGGTCTATCAGCCATCCGGACCTTACGCCATGACTTTGTCAGCCACATTGTAGAAGACCGCCAGCTCTTAGGGCCATATACCGGTCTCTTACATTTTATGCAGCGTCTACCTAAGAAATGGCTCAAACACGAGTGGCTAGAAAGCCTAATTAGTGTAGGGGCATTGGACTATACTGGCATGAACCGGCCAACCTTGCTTAAGAACCTAGACAAGCTCATGCAAAGTGTTACCTTTAGTGGTGGCAATTTGTCGCTCTTCCCAGAGCTAGAGCCACGAATTGAATGGGTGGAGGACTGGAGCCCTAGTCAAAAACGGGATAAGGAAGTGGAAATTCTAGGCTTCTCCTTAGAAGGGCATCCGGTAGCGACTTATCAAGCCTTTGCCAAGGCCCATCCCAACTTGCTGTCAGTAAGAGATATCTTAGCGGCCCAACCAAACCTCAAGGTCCAAACCCTAGTCTTAGTCAAAGGCATCCGGGTCATTAACACTAAGAAACAGGAATTAATGGCCTTCCTCGAACTAGAAGACGAAGTAGCTAGCATTAGCGGGGTAGTCTTCCCGCAAAGCTATCGTCATTATGTTTCAATGCTTAAGGAAGGTCAGGTCTTGCTAGTAGAAGGGACGGTCGAATTAGACCGCCAGGGGCGCCATCAGCTGATTATTAAGCGCCTGTCTCCAGTCAATGAACAGGAAGCCAAGGCACCAACTAGCCCCAATCAGCATCCTTTCCAACGTTGTTTTGTCCAGGTCAAGGCCTTCCAGGACCTCAAACCTTATCTGCCAGGCCTAAGAAAATTTGCCGATCAATATTCTGGACCGGTGGCTATGATTTTAGTCGATGCCAATCGTCAGACCTTCCAATTGGATGATGCCTATCGGGTCTCCTATGGCCAGAAAGCGCAAGCAGAATTAGCAAAACTACTGGCTCCTTTCAAAATTATCTACAAGTAATCGATTACATCTATTATTTTCGAAAAAATGTATGACTTTAGCCAATAAAAGTGGTAAAATAAGCCTTGGATATCAGTCCAAGTCGATTGATTACAATTCAACTTAGAGGTGAGAAACATGAAGCGTATTGCAGTCTTAACCAGTGGTGGCGACGCTCCTGGTATGAATGCAGCAGTGCGGGCTGTCGTAGAGCGTAGCTTGCATCATGGCATTGAGGTCGTAGGTGCTTACTATGGTTTTAAAGGCTTATATGAAGGTGACTTCAGACCTTTAGACGTAGCGACTTGCTCTCATGCCTTAAGACGGGGTGGCACCTTCTTATATTCTGCTCGATTCCCAGAATTTAAGGAGCCTGAAATCCAAGAGAAGGCAATTGAACAGATGAAGGCACATGGCATTGATGCCTTAGTTGTTGTGGGTGGGGACGGTTCCTTTACTGGGGCCTTGAAATTAACCCAAAAAGGTTTCCCAGCTATCGGGATTCCTGGGACCATCGATAACGATATTGCAGGGACAGAATACACCATTGGTTTTGATACCGCGGTTAATGTGGCCCTAGATGCTATTGATAAAATTACTGACACTGCTTCCTCCCACAACCGGACCTTTATTGTCGAAGTAATGGGCCGTCATGCAGGGGATATGGCTAGCTGGATTGGGGTGGCTGCTGGTGCAGATGCCATTGTGATTCCAGAAGAAGCCTATGATTTAAAAGAAATCGCAGAAACCATCGCTGCTAACCGTCGCGCCGGTAAGGATCATTCCTTAATCGTCTTGGCCGAAGGCGTCATGACAGCGGCTCAATTCCGTAAGGAATACGAAGCTGTCTCTGGTGACGATGTGCGTGATGTGACCTTGTCACACATTCAACGTGGGGGCAACCCAACAGTGCGTGACCGTGTCTTCGCTAGCTTGATGGGTTCCAAGGCGGTTGACCTCTTATTAGAAGGTCAAGCTGGTATCTTCTTAGGTCTTAAGAATGAACAATTGGCAACTTTTGACATTGTGGAAACCTTGACCAATGAAAAACACCAAGTCCGTCGCGATCTTTACCAATTAAACCAAGGCCTTAGCGCTAAATAAAAAGAGAAGGAGTTCTTTTAAAATGAAAAAAACTAAGATTATTTGTACCATGGGTCCTGCTTCTAACACAGCAGAACAAATGGCAAAGTTGATTGAAGCAGGGATGAACGTTGCACGTTTCAACTTCTCTCACGGTTCTCACGAAGAACACTTAGAACGCTTCAACAACTTGAAGGCTGCCCGTCAAGCTACCGGCAAACTTTGCGCCATTCTCTTGGATACCAAAGGTCCAGAAATCCGTACTAACGACATGCAAGACAATGCCATCGACTTAGTTAAGGGCGCAACTGTTCGTATTTCTATGACTGAAGTCTTAGGGACTAAGGACAAATTCTCTGTAACTTACGCTAACTTAATCAACGACGTTGAAGTAGGTAGCCACATTCTTTTGGATGACGGTTTAGTTGACTTATTGGTAACTGAAATCGACCACGCTAACCAAGAATTAGTGACTGAAATTCAAAACTCTGGTGTAATCAAATCTAAGAAGGGTGTTAACGTTCCTAACGTTTCCATCAACTTGCCAGGGATCACTGAAAAAGACGCTGCTGACATCCGCTTCGGTGTTCGCGAAGGGATCGACTTCATCGCTGCATCTTTCGTTCGTCGTGCTAGCGACGTTATGGAAATCCGTGAAATCTTAGAACAAGAAGGTCGTCCAAACGTTAAGATCATCTCTAAGATTGAGAACCAAGAAGGGGTCGACAACATCGACGAAATCTTGTCTGTATCTGACGGTATCATGGTAGCGCGTGGTGACTTAGGGGTAGAAATCCCAACTCACGAAGTGCCAATCGTTCAAAAATACATCATCAAGAAATGTAACCAAGCTGGTAAACCAGTTGTAACTGCAACTCAAATGTTAGACTCTATGCAACGCAACCCACGTCCAACTCGTGCGGAAGCTGGGGACGTTGCCAACGCTATCTTCGACGGGACTGACGCGGTTATGCTTTCTGGTGAAACTGCAGCAGGGGACTTCCCAGAAGAAGCAGTTAAGACTATGGCTGCTATCTGTGTCCGTACTGAAAAAGAATTGCACGAACACGACGCATTCAGCATCAAACGCTTCGACCGTTCTGACATGACTGAAGCAATCGGTCAAGCAGTTGGTCACACTGCTAAGAACTTAGGTATCGAAACTATCGTAGCACCTACAAGCTCAGGGCACACTGCTTTGATGATTTCTAAATACCGTCCAAACGCTCACATCGTGGCAGCTACTTTCGACGAAGAAACTCAACGTTCATTAGCTGTAGCATGGGGTGTTATCCCTTACGTTATCGACCGTCCAACTTCAACAGACGAAATGATGGATAGCGCAACTGCTTTGGTTCAAGAAAAAGGCTTCGCTAAAGAAGGCGACTTAATCTTAATCACTGCTGGTGTACCAGTTGGTGAAGCAGGGACCACTAACTTGATGAAAATTCAAGCCATTGGGACTCAATTAGCGAAGGGTGAAGGCGTCGGTAACGGCAATTTTATCGGTAAGGCTGTTTTAGCAACTGATGCGGCTACTGCCAATGCGAAAGCAACTGCTGGGACTATCTTAGTAACTCGTGCAACTGACAAGGACTTCTTGCCAGCATTCGATAAAATCGGTGCCCTTGTTACTGAAGAAGGCGGGATCACTTCTCATGCAGCCATCATGGGGCTTGAAAAAGGGATTCCTGTCATCGTAGCAGCTAAAGATGTGCTTTCTAACGTGGCAGATGGTGAATTAATCACTGTAGATGCGCGTCGTGGTTTAATCTACCGCGGTGCAGCAGCGATTATCTAAGCTCACCTCACTTATAATCATCAACGCTCTACCATTAGGTAGGGCGTTTTTTTGTGCTGTCATGCAAATTTAATAGAGAATTTTCGGATTAAATCAGGGCAAAGGGGTATATATATATGAAGACTTTTTGAGGAGGCATTATATGGAACCCCAGTATCAACTTAAGACAGGTGTAGCTAAGCTAAAATGGTGGTTAGTCGGCTTATTTGCCATAGGAATTATAGGCATTGTTCTTTGTATAATATGGCTTAACTTACGCCCAAGACGGCCCATAATGCAAGAAGAGTCTTCTATCAGTTCCAGTAGGCTTGCTGAGCCAATCTCTTCCCAGCAATCCTCCCAGCCCGACAAGATTTATGTAGACCTCAAGGGAGCTGTCAAGCATCCAGGAGTCTATGCCTTAGACCAGGGTAGTCGGGTCTTTGACTTGCTGGAAATGGCGGGGGGGTTGACGGAAGATGCGGCCGAGCGGGCCCTTAACCAAGCTCAACTCCTGGTGGATCAGCAGAGTCTCTATGTACCCACCATGGCGGAATGGGAAGCTGAGAGCCAGGGACCGCAAGCTAATGTGGTAGGAAGTCAGGCTGCCATAGTTTCTAGCCCAAGTGCCAATAGTGGTAAGGTTAATATAAACCAAGCCGATTTAAGCCAACTCGAGACCTTGCCCGGTATTGGGGCTAAAAAGGCCCAAGCCATTATCGATTACCGGACAGCAAATGGTTCCTTTCATTCGCTTGAGGACTTAGGCAAAGTCAAGGGCATCGGGCCTAAGATGCTAGAGAAGTTGAAGGATCTGGTGATTTTTCAATGAGGAATAAGCTAAGAAGCTATTGGACAAGTGGCTGTCTAGTACTAACAAGAGGCCTTGAGCAATTGAGACATACGTGGTTTTTTCTATGGATTTACGCTGCAGTTTTCATTGGCATGCTATACCACGAAAACTGGGCTTGGAGCCTGGCCTTAGTCATCCTGATTGCTCGGCTTTACTTTCTAGGACCTAAATGTCATCGGCGAAACTGCCTCTTGGCTTGCCTTGTCTTAAGCACCTGGTGCTTGGGCAAGTGGGCCTGGCAATACTATGTGCAGTCTCAACTTAATCAAAGCATAGAGCCGGACATAGCGCAAACCTATCAGCTAATTCTAGCACCTAGCCAAGTCAAGCATACGGCCACAGGTTGGCAGGGAATAGGCTATTTAAAATTAGCAGATGACCGGCTCCTGTCTGTTCTGGCAAAGGGGCAGGGCGGCATTCAGTGGGATTTAGGCCATGAAGTGATGGAAATCAAGGGACAAGCTAGTCTAAAAAAAGCTGAGAGAGCCCGAAACTTTGGTGTCTATGACTATCAGCAAAGCTTAGCAGATAAGGGAATTGATTGGGTACTAGACTTTAAGGTAGTGTCTGCTATTCAACCGAAGCCACTGGCTTTAGGAGCTATGGAAGCCTTACGCCAGTGGTTTTTGGCTCCCTTGGCTAGGTGGAAAGGGCAAGGCTCCTCCTGGACCAGTTTGGTTTCACGGCTTCTATTTAATCAGCAGACCCCAGGCTTTCGCGACCAGTCGGTGAGTTTGGGGGTGCTTGGCCTAAGTCATTTCTTCGCTATCTCTGGCTTTCATTTGCTTTATTTAAGGCGAGTGCTGAGTCGTTTCTTTTTGCAATTGGGTTGCCTTAAAGAAAGTGTTGCTTTCTGGCTGCCTCTCTTGCTCCTCTTCTATAGCTGGCTATGTGGTTGGCCTATTGGTAGCATTAGAGTCTTAGGAAGTTGGGGACTAGTGGCTTTTTCTAAGCGTTTTGGCGACCAAAGTATGACGTCTATGGACCGGCTAAGTCTTATAGGACTGGCCTCTTTACTTTGCCAGCCTGGCCTAGTCTTTCAGCCGGCCTACCTGCTGAGCTTTGGTTTGTCAGCTGTACTCATATTTTCGAATCAAGCCATGGAGGACCCAAAACACTATACTTGGCGCCATCAAGTCTACATACTCTTAGCTTGTTTGCTCATTACCTGGCCTCTTATGATGGATTGGCGTTATGAATGGTATCCTCTACAAGTCTTGGCCATATTTCTCTTAGGTCTTGTCTTCGAGCCTTTTATTATGCCGCTAGCCTTAGTGTCAGGCCTAGCGCTCATTTTGCCAGGCTTAGACAGGCTAGCGAGTTTATTGGATAGGATTTATCAATGCTTACTAGAAATGCTAGCGCCTCTGAGCAAATTTTTCTTCTGGCATGTCATAACTGGGCGTTTAAGTCTTATTTACTGGCTGATATTTCTGACTCTATTCCTAGTCTGGTTACGATGGGGCTGGCGCCATCCTTGGTCAACGGGAGCGGTCATTGTTTGCGCTTATGGCTTAATACTGGGACTTAAACCATACCTGCATTGGCAGTCTAGTGTTACCATATTAGATGTAGGGCAGGGGGATAGTCTGGTCTACCAAGCAGCCTGGTCCAAGGAAGCCTGGTTGATTGATACAGGCGGCAGGCCACCTTATCCAGCTAGCAAGGAAGGGCCCAGTTTTGACACTCAATATGGCTATTATAATCTGATTCCCGCCCTCAAAGCGCAAGGGATTGGCTCACTGACCGGGGTCATGATTACCCACTCGGATTTAGACCATATTGGTAGCCTGGCTAGTCTCAGTCAGGAAGTGGCCATCGACAATCTCTGGATTAGCCAGCATACCGCTAGTCATCCGGTATGGCAGGAAATCAAGTCCTATCTGGCGGCAAAGACCCAAGTCCATATCTTAGGACCAGGTCAATCCTATTCAATCAAAGAAGGACTGACCTTCTACACCAATAACTTTAACCAGTCGACGGCCCCCAACGACGCCTCTATTGCCGCAACTCTAGCGATGGGTAGGCACCGTTTACTCAATTTAGGTGATATGTCGGGTGAATATGAGCAGGCTTTGATTGAACGTTTCCCTGAGATTCAGGCCGATATTCTTAAATGCGCTCACCATGGCAGTCGCTTTAGCAGTTCAGATGCCTTGCTCAACCACCTGCAGCCTAAGTTAGCCTTGTTGTCTGCTGGTGTCCACAATACTTATCACCATCCTCATCCCGATACCCTAGCTAAACTAAGTAATAGGGGGATTCCTTATTTTGCAACACCCTATCATGGCGCCATCCGCTATGAGTGGAGTGATTGGGGTTGGGAGGGGTGGCGAACAGTTCTGGAAGCAACTCAATCCACCTATCCTAAAAGTGAGCCTAGCCAGTCAAAAAGATAAGCTAATCTTGTATGCCCATAGCTAAAGTGCTATACTGAATACGTAAACATTATTATGCAAAAACCTGTAGAGAGTAGGTGTTTTTTGTGTTAGAAGTAAAGCATTTAGTTAAGCACTTCGGCGACTTGTGCGCTGTCAATGATGTCTCCTTTAGGGTGGAGCCAGGTAGTATTATGGGAATTATTGGTCAGAACGGGTCAGGTAAGACTACGATTTTTCGGATGATTCTCAATTTCTTGAATTTAGAACCTGGTGCATCCATTGAGTGGCAAGGGCAGCCTATGAGTAGCCAGGTCTATGATACGGTAGGCTATTTGCCGGAAGAACGTGGCTTATATGATAAGATGACCATCGAGGATCAGATTGTCTTCTTTGCGGAATTGCGCGGCATGAAGAAGACCCAAGTCCTTGAAAAAATTGATTATTGGATGAAAAAATTCGATGTCAGAGGTAAAAGAAGCGATAAAATTAAGAGCCTGTCCAAGGGTAACCAACAGAAGGTGCAACTCATCGCGACCTTAATTCATGAGCCAAAACTCATGATTCTAGATGAGCCATTTTCAGGTCTAGACCCGGTTAATGCGGACTTACTCAAGCAAGGTATTCTAGAGCTCAAGGCGAAGGGTTCTTCCATTATATTCTCTAGTCATAATATGAATAACGTAGAAGAAATTTGCGACCATTTGGTCATGATTCACTATGGTAAACAGGTGCTGTCAGGAACGGTTGACGAGGTCAAGGAGTCCTTCGGCCGGACCCGTATTTTCCTAGAAAGTCCTGACTGGAATCAAGCCCAACTTCAAGCCCTGCCAGGCGTAGAAAAAGTCCGTCACCTAAGCGGTCATCGCTATCATTTGATACTAAGCGAGGAGTCCGCCGGTCATGCCATTTTTGACGCGGTGACACAAGGGAAGTATATTGCCCAGTTTAGTCAACAACCGCCAACCTTAGACGAGATTTTCAAGCTGAAAGTAGAGGTGTCTGACCATGAATAAATTATGGATTATCGCCAAGGAAGTCTACCGCAAAAATGTCAAGAGTTGGGGTTTCTTCTTCATGGTTTTTGCGCCCTTTATTATCATGGGTGTTTCTGTCTTGATTGGCTACTTTATTGCCAATGATGAATCGAGTCATGCCAATGAGACCATCGCTATTGTCAGTCAAGATCAGGGCTTAAAAGATAGCTTAGCCCAGGATAATTTGACTTATAAGTTGGCCTATTATGATGATGAAGCCAGTGCCCGCCAATCCCTTAACCAAAAAGGAGTTAACGGCTATCTAAAGGTCAAAGAAGACAACGGGCGCGTGCAAGCTACTTATTACCAAAAGTCTACCGCTCATAGCTTGACCTTGTCTGATTTAGCCGAAAGTCTCAATAGCTATCAACTCAGCAAAATAGGTCAAAGCCTTAACCTAAATGATCAACAAATTGCCACCATTCGTTCCAGTAAGGTGTCAATCGGTAAGATTAATCTCAAGGAAAGCAAGGACGGGACCTATTCAGAAGAGGATGCTAGGTCCCTTCAAGTCATGGCCCGCATGGGGGCTGCCTTTGTGGCCATTATGCTATCCTATATGTTGATTTTAGCTTACAGTTCAATTTTTGCTCAGGAAGTGGCCTTGGAGAAGGGCAACCGGGTCATGGAAATCATCCTATCCTCCATTCCTGCCAAACAACATTTATTAGGTAAGATTCTAGGTGCTTCACTGATAATGGCTACCCAAATTGGTATTTACCTGATCTTAGGAATCGGCTTCTATTTCATGACTGGCGTATCCAGTATTTTTAGCTACCTAGAGCCATTTAAACCGCTCTTGCTAGGGATTTTGCCTAGCTTTGGTTTAAGTCTAGTCTTTGCTTTGATGGGGATGTTGGCCTATATGATTCTATCTGTTCTGCTAGGATCCATCGCTACACGACTAGAAGACGTCCAAAAGTCCATTCAGCCGGTCATCTTCACTACCATCATTGGTTTCTATATTGCCGTCTATGGTCTCCAACAACCTAATTCACCTGTTGTGGTCATCGGCTCTTGGGTGCCATTTACTTCTCCATTTGTCATGCCGGTTCGTCTAGCTACAGAGACGGTCTCAAATTTGGAAATTGTTCTCTGCCTACTTGGCTGTTTTGCCTTTATGGTCTTTTCCTTCTGGTTGGCCTTGACCTTCTACCAGGCGACCGTTCTCTCGACTAGTGACAAAGGGGTTATCCATGCCTTCAAGCGGTCTTATTCTCTCTGGAAGAGTGAAAAAGGCCAAAAGGCTTAAGTTTAGAAAGCGAGTTTTATTATTACATGAAAAAATCCACCATTATTTCCTTGCTTAGTCTGGCTTGTCTTTTGACAGCCTGCCAAGCTAAGCCGCGCGACGCTGCTCAAGGCGGAGATGCCCTCTATGGTCCACCCGAGTCAGCTACTAGTCAATCTTCGTTTGATGAAGCGACGCGTCAACGCTATCAAGCTCTTAATAAGGTGCATGAATTTTACGAGAAAATGAGTGCTGTCCAAGTTAAAACTTCTCTTAATCAAGAAGGAGGAGACTGGCAGGCAACCGCTGATAGTCAGCAATTTTATGAAGCGGGTGCCCTTAAGGCCTATCGTAGTAAGACCGTGACCACGGTCAAGGATGCCCACTATGACCTGGAGTTCTACTTCGACGGAGAACACCATTATGTGGCCTCACCTCATGCGGCGTGGAGTCAAAATGACAATGCTAAGAACTCCATGAGCTACCTCTATTGGGCCAAACTCCTAATTGAAGGAGAAGACAGCTCGTTACTGGATGCTGAGGCACCTGAAGGTCAATGGCGGATTAATAAGACTGTGACCAATCCTGAGTTAATTCAAGGCCTAGTTAGCCTGCTGGATTTGCCTGAAAGTTTCTCAGCTCAGGCTACTTATCAGGCAGACTTGACTTATCTGGTTGACAGTGAGACTGGTCAGATGCTTGAGGCCGCGCTTAAGCTGACCGTTACAGACGGAGATTCCAGTCATGTCTATCAAGCTAAGAGCACAAGCCAAGTCCCAGAGGAGTCCACGACTAAGGATAGTCTTAAGCCTGATTTAGAGGCTCAAGCAAGTCCCTTGGAAGTTGCAGAAGGCCAGTGGTTAGAAGCCTTTAAGGCGGCTAACCCAACCCAGGCGATTACGACTTACGAAGTGACAGAAGGACGTCAAGCAGGCGACCAGGATAGTAATTTGCTTTATCTAACCAATAGCCAAAATGGCCAGGTCCTGGCACAAGCCATAGGGACTATCCAGGACAAGCAAATCAAAGGCTATCAGTATCAACTCGGGCAAAAGCGCTATAGCAAGACAGAAGATGGTGGTGTTAAAGAAGAAAACGTGGAGCCAATCGATTTCTATGATTTAGCAGTGCAATCCTTGATAGATCATTCCGACCAGGTTCAAACTTTTAATCCAACTGATGAAGCTGGCCAACCCATTAATGATCCGGCAAGCGCCACAACGACAACCTATCGTTTGACCTTTGAGAATGACTACGATGGCTTAGCTAAATTAGCTGGCGCTATCGACATCTCTAATCTCAAGCGCGAGGGGGAAGCCGTCTACGGGGTGGATTATGTGGTCAACAAGGCCAGCCTAGAGCTTGAAGGCTTCTACCTATGGAGTTTGACAGCAGAAGATACAGCTATCACGCATGTCAATCGCTATAGTTTCCGCCATCTCAATCAGCAGGCCCCATCTCTGATTCAGTTTTTGGTAGATCCTGAACTGGTTAAGACAGCCAAGCCATAAGAAAATACCCCATCACCAAGAGGTGATGGGGTATTTTGATGAGCTCAGGCTAAGGTTGACCCGTGTTACCATTTTGGCCAGGTTGATTTTGGTTACCTGGTTGGTTACCGTTCTGGCCTGGTTGGTTAGGCTGACCCGGTTGACCCGGCTGGTTAGGTTGGTTGCCTCGATTGTTAGGTGATTGCGGGTTATTTTCTCCTTGCTCATTCGGATTTGGTTGGCTACTTGAAGAACTAGACTCGGACTTGAGACTCACAGTGATTACTAGCGTATCGGAACTACTGTTACCATCCACAATTCTCAGTCGTAAGACGTAATCCTGAATTTCATGGGCAGGGATATCAAAGCTTGTACCTGTCCCTTGGTAGACCACAGTCCCGTTGACGGATAATTCGAAGGTGCCGGAGCCAGTTAATGGTCCCCATGTGGCGTGAATGGTACGTGTTTGTTGGTTGTAGTTAGCGTCGAATCCAGTAGGAGCAGCAATATGGCGGCCATAATTGAGGGATTGTTCCTTAGGTTCCGACCCCTTAATGAAAAGCTCGGAGGAAATCATTTCCCGTGGTGTGTATGGGCCAGGGAGTAGCAAGGGCTCCGTGTATTTCTCAATATCAGCCTTGACCAAGCTGCTTGGCATGGTCCAGTCAGACTTGCTCTGGTTAGCCATAAGCGAGGTCATGAGTTTGGCATAGATTTTTTGAGGTAGGCGGGTTTGTTCTAAGGTCAGATAATTACCGGCTTCATAGGGATTATCATAACCGACCCAAGTGACCATGGCATACTTGGTAGTGAATCCTGCAAACCAGCCATCTGGTGCGGCGTAGGTGCTAGCATCCAGACCTAATTGGCTCAGTTGCTCTGCCGTATAGTTGGTTGTCCCGGTCTTACCTGCATTAGGGATGCCATCTAGCTTGGCAGCTGCGGCGAATTCGCCAGGAACCCCTTTAAGGATATCGGTCAGCATATAAGCGGTAGAATCCTTCATGGCACGAGAGCCTGGTGAATCGAAGTCACGCACAGTCCCAGCAGAGGTTACAACACGACGTACTGCATAAGGGGCATGGTATTCCCCGTAGTTGGCAATCGCCGCGTAAGCCGCTGAAAGCTGGATAGGGGAGACTTCCCCACCAATGGCGTTGGCTTCCACTAACTCTTTCTTGTCATTATTGCTAATGTTAATGTTAAGTTTTTGCAGGAAGGCATAGGCATTGTCCATGCCGACTGCATGCAGCATCTTGAGGGCAGGAATATTGCGCGAACCAGCTAAGGCTTCGCGGAGAGTCATTTTGCCCTTATATTCAAAGTCAAAGTTTTGGAGCTCGCCACCATTTTTATAGGTATAAGGCTCATCGACCACGGTGGTCCCGGTCGAGTAGTTGAGGTACTCGAAGGCAGGCCCATAGTCAGCCAGTGGTTTCATGGTTGAGCCGATACTGCGGTTCAGCGTATTGGCGCGGTTGAGACCTAGATAGACGTTTTGTTTACGACCGCCAATGACAGCTTGGAGCTGGCCATTAGTGACGTCCACAATAGAAATAGCTGTCTGCATCTTATCATTTGGGAAGAGGGAAGAGTCGTTGTTGACCAAGTTATAGGCTTGCTTTTGAGCATCCCAGTTGAGGTTAGTATAGACTTCGACACCATCAGTGAAGATGTCCAGGTTCATCTTATCCTTGACTTCCTTGGCGACCACATCCAAATAAGAATCTAAGACCATATCAGTGTTATCCATGGTGTTCTGATCCAAAGGTTTGAGCATGGAGCTGACTGATTGAGCGACGGCCTCGTCGTATTGGGCTTGACTAATCAATTTGCGACGTAGCATGACGCTCAGGACGATATCGCGACGCTCTTGGGCAGCTTCCGGGAAAGAATAGGGGTCGTAAGAGGATGGTGCTTGTGGAATCCCGGCTAAGAGGGCCGCTTCACCAACGGTTAACTGACTAAGTTCCTTGCCGAAGAAGAGACGGGCAGCTGTCTTAGCGCCGTATGTATTATTGGAATAGAAAAGCTTGTTGAGATAGAAGGTCAAAATTTGGTCCTTGGTATACTCGCGCTCCAGTTGCATGGCTAACCAGGCTTCCTGGACCTTACGTTTTAAGGTTTGGTCCTTAAAGTCAGTCGAGAAGACCGAGTTCTTGACTAATTGCTGGGTAATGGTCGAGCCACCTTCGGAAATTCGACCTCTGCGAATATTACGGACAAAGGCACCCGCAATCCGAATGGGGTCAATCCCGTTGTGATTATAGAAACGACCGTCTTCAATAGCAATCACAGCATTTTTTAGGTTTTCAGGGATTTCATTGGCCTGCATGAGGTCGCGACTCTGATTACCTAACTCCTTGATTAGGTTGCCTTTTTGGTCATAGATTTTACTTGGCATCTGACCGACCAAATCTGCTTCCGTGATTTGTGGGGCAGAAGAGGAGTAGTAGATAAAGATGGCGGCCCCTGAGGCAACTGCCAAAATAAAGAGACTGAAGAAGGCAATCAGGCAGTATTTAAGGATACGGCGCCAAAGGGGTTTCTTACCAGCTTTTTTACCTTTCTTCTTTTGTCGGCCTTGATTCTCAGACGAATCAAGAGGCGTAGATTCTTGTTGGGAGGCTTGATATTTCTTGCGTTCGAGACGACTTCCAGTTACCAAGTCAATCCCTCCTTTCTTGTCAAACTAATGAGCTTGGAGCCAGAGGTCCACAGCTGCTAAATAATCAATCATAGGAAAGACCCCTTGTTGGCAGAGGTAGCCATGGCTTTCCAGGTAAGTGAGGGGCAAGCTCTTGCGCTTCTGACTTTCCAACCACTGATCGAGGGCAGGGAAGGGAAGTAAATAGACCTTGTCATGCACTTTGAAGCTAATTAAGAGAAAGACGATACCGCCTTGTTGGTGGCATTGTCGCATGTGCTCAATCTGGTGGTCTGGTAAG
This sequence comes from uncultured Abiotrophia sp., assembly GCF_963520105.1. Taxonomy (NCBI): domain Bacteria; kingdom Bacillati; phylum Bacillota; class Bacilli; order Lactobacillales; family Aerococcaceae; genus Abiotrophia; species uncultured Abiotrophia sp. The sequence continues at coordinate 34,499 of NZ_CAUQPN010000003.1, read as the reverse complement.
TTGGCCAGTGGGAAACTAGTTTTATTAGTCGTTTCCTTAGCTTCAAAATCCAGATAGCGACCTAAATAGAGGCCGTTGTAGTCTGTTGTCGAGGCTTGGCGATAGTAGGCCTCGGTTATCCGAGCAGCGCTACGACGCGGGAAATCCACCTTGACGACTTGAATGGGTGTCGGTTTCTTGTGGATCACCGCCAGGTTATGACTGAGGTAATATTGGTTGGATTGATTAATACGATCTTCTAAGGACATGCCTCGGCTACCGTACTGAGTAGGCTTTTTGGATGCCTTGAGATTTTGCATAGTCCCAGCTTTAGGTGGCTCTATGCTTTGCCCTGCTGGTTTATTAATGGCTCTATGCCGGGCTGAACCAGCTGGATATTTAACCATTCCACTCACTCCTTCACCTTATTATACTAGAAGCAAGCCCCTCCCGCCTAGTATTTCGCTATAAGTGCCCTGAAATTACACAAAAAGTTCATAAATAGGCACTTTTTTAAGGAAGTAGCTTTTCCCAATCAAAATAAATGATAATCTAGCTATTAGGACTTATAATAGGTATGTAATTATTCGCAGGAGGGATTTTATGTCGATATCGTATTATTTAACAGTCTTTGGGGCGGGAATACTTTCCTTTTTATCTCCATGTGTCTTGCCATTGTTTCCTTTGTATATGGGAACCTTTATGGGGGAGACTGGGGACAAGAAGGTAAAAATTGGTAACTATAGTTTTTATCTCTTGCCAGTTTTGAAGGTTTTGGCTTTCATGTCAGGTATTTCGCTGATTTTCTTCATGTTAGGCTTTGCGGCCAGTCTCTTGGGACAAATCGTCTATGGTCACTATACCCGATATGTGCTAGGGGGCATAATCGTGCTGATGGGAATTTATCAGCTGGAATTAGTGGAGATTCCATGGCTTAGTCGCCAAAAGACCGTACAGATGGAGGCTAAAAATGCTGGGGAATTAACGCGAAGCTTTCTATTGGGACTGAGCTTTAGCTTTGGTTGGACGCCTTGTGTCGGGCCAGTCTTGAGTTCTGTCTTGGCCTTAGTGACCACCACAGGGGCCAGTGCTTGGTACGGTGGCAGCTTACTCTTCGTCTATGCTTTGGGCCTGTCAGTACCTTTCTTACTCTTGGCAGTGGTATCATCATCTCTCGTCAAATGGCTTAATGTGGCCAAACAACACATGATGCTGATTAAACGGGTGGGGGCTGTCCTCATCATATTGGTTGGTATTCTGGTTATGTTCAACAAAATCTAGGAAAAAGAGGCAAACAACATGTCACATTTTACACGTAAATTTTGGCAAGTCCTAGGACTTGTAAGCTTAAGTTCAGGCTGTCTAGCGGCCTGCCAACCTCATCAGGAGGCGAGTAATGCCAAGCAAGCAGCTAGCACTACGCAAGCAAACACTTCTTCCCAAAAGCAAGAAGCAGGGCAAAGCTTAAGCGGGACCTTTCAAGATATTCATGGTAAAACTTATAAGTTAGAAGATTTGCGAGGCAAGAAAGTCTACATTAAATTCTGGGCCTCCTGGTGTTCTATCTGCCTAGCAGGACTCAAGGATGTCGACGCCTTAGCTGATGAAAGCAATCAAGGAAATGATGTGGTCGTCTTATCCATGGTGGCACCTGAAATTCGAAATGAAAAGCCCCTGGCTGATTTTACCAAGTGGTTTTCCGGCTTAGATTATACGCATCTACCGGTTTTAGTGGATCAGTCGGGTGATTTTATGAAGCAATTAGGGGTTGTGGCCTATCCCACTTCGGCCTTTATCAATTCCAAGGGGGAACTAGTAAAGGTCCAATTAGGTCATATGGATCGGCAAAGTGTCTTAGATCAATTGGCTAGCATGGACTAAGGAAGGTTCTTAAAATTTGAAAGAAGGAAACTATAATGGATAAACGTTATTTATTAACCGGCTTAATTGCGGTTCTAGGGGTAATTACGCTTGTCTGGTGGCGGACCTCTCATTCTGGCTTGACCGCCCAAAATATTGAAAGCCGGGTAGAAGCCGCCCTTGCGGCAAATGCGACTAGTTCTTCTAGTACTTCAAGCAAGGAAGAAGTCAAAGCCGAGAATCTCAAGACTCTCTATCTAGCAGGTGGCTGTTTTTGGGGCCTAGAAGCTTATTTTGAGCAAATTGATGGGGTGCTTGATGTGGAATCTGGCTATGCCAATGGGACGTCAGACATCACCAACTATACCTTAATCGGTCAGACTGACCACGCCGAAACGGTTAAAATCACCTATGATGCCAGTAAACTAGATGTGCGTCAACTCTTACTCTATTACTTCCGGGTTGTAGATCCGCTCTCTCTTAATAAACAAGGCAATGATGAGGGCCGACAATATCGGACGGGTATTTATTATGAGAGCCAAGAGGATATGGCTGTCGCCCAAGCAGTAATGAAGGAAAAGGCGGAAGAATTAGGCCAAGAACTCAAGGTTGAATTGGAGCCTCTTAAAAACTATGTTAAGGCTGAGGAAGAACATCAAGACTATCTGACCAAACATCCTAACGGTTACTGTCACATCGATCTCAAGAAGGCGCAGGATCCCTTGATTGATGTCAGCCTCTATCCCAAACCAAGTGATCAAGAACTGAAGGAAAAATTAAGCCCTGCTCAATACGCTGTGACCCAGGAAAATAACACCGAGCAGGCCTTTTCCAACCAATATTGGGATAATAAGGAGCCAGGTATCTATGTGGATGTCGCCACTGGGGAGCCACTCTTCTCATCTAAGGATAAGTATGACTCGGGTTGCGGCTGGCCTAGCTTTACCAAGCCTATCTCAGCGGATGTAGCACGCTATAAGGAAGACACTAGCTTTAACATGAGGCGGATTGAAGTCCGGTCACGTTCTGGTAACTCTCATTTGGGACATGTCTTTGATGATGGGCCTAAGGACAAGGGTGGCCTCCGCTATTGTATTAACTCAGCTTCCATCACCTTCATCCCTAAGGACCAGATGGAAAGTAAGGGCTATGGCTACTTACTTCCATACGTGGAATAGGTAGAGAAAATAGGTGGTCCCACTTAGTGGAGTCAAATCTGAGGAAAAGTCAGTAAAAATAGGGGAAATCTGTTTACAAATTGGATGCTTTCAGTTAAAATTGTGGAGTGTGTAAATAAACAAGAAGCTATGGAGGAAAGTTACATGGTAGCGAAATTCGAAAAACAAGCAACAAATACAGGGGTATTAACCTTTGAAATTCCAGTAGAAGATGTGAAGAAAGCTTTAGACACAGCATTCAAGAAGGTACAAAAACGTTTGTCAGTACCTGGTTTCCGTAAGGGGAAAGTGCCTCGTCAAATCTTCAACAATGTATATGGGGAAGCAGCGCTCTACGAAGATGCCTTGAACGCTCTCTTACCAGTTCATTTATCTAAAGCTATCCAAGAGGCTGAATTAGAAGTGGTAACTGAACCAAAGATTGACATCGAAAAACTCGAAGCAGGTCAACCTTGGGTATTAAAAGCTGAAGTTGTCTTAAAACCAGAAGTTAAATTAGGCGACTACAAGGGCTTAGAAGTAGAAGCACAAGACCGTCAAGTGTCTGATCAAGATGTTAAGGACGAATTAGAATCTCGTCGTTTAGGTTTGGCTGAACTCGTCGTTAAAGAAGGCGCAGCTGAATTAGGCGACACAGTGGTTATCGACTTCGAAGGTTTCTTGGGTGACCAAGCATTTGAAGGCGGTAAGGGTGAAAACCACTCATTAGAACTCGGTTCTAACAGCTTCATCCCAGGCTTTGAAGACCAATTAGTAGGGACTAAAGCAGGCGACCAAGTGGAAGTGAAAGTGACCTTCCCAGAAGCTTACCATGCAGAAAACCTTAAAGGTCAAGACGCTGTCTTCAAAGTGACCGTTCACGAAGTAAAAGCCAAAGAATTACCTGAATTAGATGACGAATTCGCAAAAGACGTGGATTCCGAAGTTGAAAGCTTAGCGGAATTAGAAAACAAAATCCGAGTTCAATTAGAAGAGTCTAAAAAGACTGCTGCTAAGGAAGTTGTCGAAGACTTAGCTTTACGTCAAGCAGTTAAGAATGCTGAAATCGTTGAATTACCAGAAGTAATGGTAGAAGACGAAATCAACCGTCAAGTATCTCACTTCACCAATAACTTGAAACGTCAAGGGATTAACGAAGACTTATACTTCCAAATCACTGGTACTAACGCTGAAGGCTTACGTTCTCAATTCGCTGAAGAAGCTGAATTACGTACTAAGACTAACTTAGTATTAGAAGCCATTGTCAAGGCTGAAGACATTCAAGTAACGGATGCTGAAATCGACGCTGAAGTTGCTGACTTGGCATCTCAATACAACATGTCTGCTGACCAAGTCAAACAATTTGTATCAACTGATATGTTAACTGCTGACATCCGTATGAAGAAGGCAATGAGCTTAATTGTTGATTCTGCGGTAGAAAAATAATAAAATAAACCTATTAGAATAACTATAAATGAGGGTTGCGAGAGTCTTAAGTTCAACGATGACTATCTGCATCCCTCATTATGTACGTTAGAGGAAGGATCGATTACCATGACCAGTAACCATACCGGGAATCATGGCGGCTACTATTGCTCGTTCTGTGGCAAGTCCCAAGATGAAGTCAATAAGATTATAGCAGGGCCAGATGTCTATATTTGTGATGAATGTGTAGGCCTATGCGAGGAAATCATTCGTCAGGATATGGTCGGTGATTCAGAAGGTTTTAGTGGCGTGAGCGTCCTCAAACCTGCCGAAATCATGGCCCATCTTAACCAATACGTCATCGGCCAGACTGAAGCCAAGAAATCCTTGGCAGTTGCCGTCTACAACCACTACAAACGTATTAATGCTAGCATTGCCACACATGAAGCGGATATTGAATTACAAAAGAGCAATATCTGTCTGATTGGCCCAACGGGCTCCGGGAAGACTTTCCTTGCCCAGTCCTTGGCCAAGTTACTTAATGTGCCTTTTGCGATTGCTGATGCGACTAGCCTAACTGAAGCCGGCTATGTGGGGGAAGATGTGGAAAATATCTTACTCAAGTTGGTTCAAGCAGCAGACTATGATATTGAAAAAGCGCAACACGGCATTATCTATGTCGATGAAATCGACAAGATTGCCCGTAAGAGTGAGAATGTCTCCATTACCCGCGATGTTAGTGGTGAAGGGGTCCAACAAGCCTTGCTCAAGATTTTGGAAGGGACGATTGCTAACATCCCACCTAAGGGTGGCCGTAAGCATCCTAACCAAGAGTTCATCCAACTGGATACCTCGCAAATTCTCTTTATTGTAGGGGGAGCTTTTGATGGTATTGAGACCATTGTCAAGGAACGCTTAGGTAGCAAGGTCATTGGTTTTGGTAGCAGCAATGGCAAGTTGGATCAATCCAAGTCGCTCATGCAACAAGTCACGTCAGAAGACCTCTTGAAGTTTGGTTTGATCCCAGAGTTTATTGGGCGTTTGCCTGTTATGGCCATGTTAGAGAAGTTAACCCAAGAGGACTTGGTTCGTATCTTAACAGAACCTAAGAATGCCTTGGTTAAACAATATCAACGCCTCTTCCAAATTGATGGTGTAGAGCTAGAATTCAAGGAAAAGGCCCTGATTGCCATTGCCAAGCAGGCGATTGAGCGCAATACTGGCGCACGTGGCCTCCGTTCTATCCTGGAATCCGTCATGTTGGATATTATGTTTATCGTCCCAAGTGATGAAAATATCAGCCGTATTGTCATTACAGAAGATACGGTGCTAGGTAGCCACCAGCCATTCTATTACAACAAGCACAACAAGCGTATCAAACCGCAGAAGGAGACTGCTTCATGAAGGTAAGTCAGGCAGAATTAGTCATTAGTGCCGTCAGCCCAAAGCAATATCCACAAGATGCCTTGCCTGAAGTGGCTCTGGCGGGGCGCTCTAATGTGGGCAAGTCTTCTTTCATTAATAAAATGATTGGTCGAAAGGGTTTGGCGCGTACATCCAGCCAACCTGGTAAGACCCAAACCCTTAATTTCTATGACATTAATCAGACTTTCCGATTTGTCGATGTGCCTGGTTATGGCTATGCTCGGGTCTCCAAGACAGCGAGAGCAGAGTGGGGCAAGATGATTGAACATTATCTCCTTAATCGGGACAATGTTCGCGTGCTCTTTCTCTTGATGGATTTTCGCCATGAGCCAACCGAGTTAGATAAGGCCATGAAGGACTTTGCTGATGAAGCCGAGATTCCTTATGCCATCATCCTGACCAAGGTGGATAAGATTAAGAAGAGCCAATGGAATAAGCATTTATCCATGTATAAGAAGGCCTTGGATTTGCCGACGGTCGATGCGCTCTTCCCATTCTCAGCCGAAACGGGCTATGGCGCACAAGATATCTGGGACGTGATTGAAGCCCAAATTGAAGACTAGGGAGGCTTGCTATGAAGAAATTTCTCTCAGGCTATACAAAGAAGGAGTGGGCTTGGATTCTCCAGGACTGGGCTAACTCCGTCTATTCTTTGATGATTACAGCCGCTATTTTTCCTATTTTTTATAAGGCCGTAACCGATAGTGTGGGCATGGCACCGGCCACTTCCACAGCCTATCTGGGTTACGCCAACTCCCTGTCTACCATTGTGGTGGCTGTAATGTCACCATTTCTAGGGACCAGTGCTGACTACAAAGGGGTGCGGGGACCGCTCTTTACCTTTGGGACCCTACTTGGGATCGGGAGTGTATTGGCCATGATTTTTGCCGGGCCAAATGCCTGGCTCTATCTCTTGGTGGTTTATACCTTATCTGCTATTGGCTTCTCCTTATCCAATGTCTTTTACGACTCTTCCATTATGGATGTGACGACTGAACAACGTTTGGATATGGTCAGCTCAGCAGGTTATGCCTATGGTTATATTGGCAGTGTCTTTGCCTTTCTGATTTTCTTTGCTTTGCAAGTATCAGGTTGGCTGTCATCGCGTGATTTAGTCAATGTTGGCTTCTTAATTACGGCCATTTGGTGGTTTGCTTTTACGGTGCCATACTGGCGCCATGTTAAGCAGGTCTCCTACATCGAGCACCACGATGGTTTGGTTAAGTCCACCTTACGCTCACTTAAGGAAACAGTGGGAGAGCTCAAACACTATCCAACCATTTTATGGTTCTTAGTGGGTTACTTCCTCTATATTGACGGGGTAGGGACCATTATCAAAATGGCGACCTCTGTGGGCAGCGATTTGGGCTTACCTGCTAACCAATTGATTATTATTCTCCTAGTGGTTCAGGTTGTGGCCTTTCCGTCATCACTGGCCTATGGAGCCTTAGCTAAACGTTTTGGTAGCCGCACTTTGCTCTTCTTCGGCATTGGGACCTATGTGGTCATCTGTGTCTTTGCACTAGGCTTGTCTGGTTTCCGGGATTTCTTGATTTTGGCTATCTTAGTAGGGACTGCCCAAGGAGGCATTCAGGCGCTCAGTCGTTCTTACTTTGGCCAGTTGATTCCTAAGCAAAAGACTAACCAATTCTTTGGTTTCTATAATATTTTTGGTAAATTCTCTTCCGTACTAGGGACCACCATCTTGGCCCTAGTCGCGCAGATGACAGGTGACTCGCTTAAGGGGCTCTTCGCCATCATTATTCAATTCTTATTGGGTGCTTACTGTCTCTATCGGGCTAAGCCCCGCAACAACTCTGTTTAAAGCAGTTCAGTAAGGGAGGGCGTCAGATGGCGGGTATTCCTAATGACATCATTGAATCGGTAAAAAAAGAAGCCGATATCGTGGCTATTATCAACCAATATGTAGCCCTGACCAAGCGTGGTAATAACTATACTTGCTCTTGTCCCTTCCATGAAGATAACAATCCTTCTTTCTCGGTTAGCCCGGACAAGCAGATTTATAAGTGTTTTTCCTGTGGTAGAGGGGGCAATGTCTTTGGCTTTCTTCAGGAAATGGAAGGAATTAGTTTTCCAGAAGCAGTTAAGAAGGTAGCTGAACTATCCAATATTGCCCTCGATAGTCGCTATTTTGAGACGGGGCAGGCTGTCAGTCAGCCCCATCAACGTTTGCTTGATTTACATGAAAAAGCCCGTGATTTCTATCACTTCTACCTAACTCAAACGGTAGCGGGGGAGGCAGCCTATGCTTACTTAAAGCAACGTGAGCTTAAGGAAGAAACACTGTCAGACTTTCATTTGGGCCTAGCGCCTGATAATCCTCAGTTGCTGATTCAGTACCTGACGGAAGCGGGTTTTAACCATGAAGAAATGCTGCAATCAGGGATTTTCTATGAAGCCAGCCAAGGTTTAATGGATCGTTTCCATGGTCGGATTATCTTTCCCTTGGAGGACCGCCAAGGGAGGACGGTCGCCTTTTCGGGGCGTATCTACCAAGCCAATCCTGGCGATGACCCAAAAGTTGCTAAATACGTTAACTCACCGGAAACTGATATTTTCCATAAATCATCCTTGATTTATCATTTTGCTCAAGCTCGGCCACACATTCGCCGTCTCAACCAGGTTCTAATCTGCGAAGGTTATCTGGATGTGATTGCCCTGAGCCAGGCCGGTTTCCCGCAGGCTGTGGCGACCATGGGGACTAGCTTGACCAGCCAACACCTTGGTCAGTTAGGCAAGGTGACTCAGGAAATTATTTTTGTCTTTGATGGCGATGCTGCAGGTCAAAAAGCAACTGCTCGGGCTTTTGAATTAAGCCTTACTTTACCGCGTCATACCATTAAGGCTGTTTCCATTCCTGGTAAGATGGACCCCGATGAGTGGATTAAGTCCGGTGGGGCTGATAGCTTCAAGTCGCTGATTAACCAGGCCATTCCGCGCTATGAATTCCTAAAGAATTATCTTCAACAGGAATACCAGTTAGCTGATCTTGAGCAGCGAGCGCTCTATATCAATCGACTTTTAGATTTAGTTGCTCAGTTACCATCGCCAATCGAACGAACCATGCGCTTGCAGGCCTTAGCCGAGGAATTCGGTTTAGACTTGGCCATGTTGGAAGAGCAACTGGCACAAGTGTCCTATCGCCATCGCAAGGAACAGGCTAAGGAGAGCGATAGACCCAAGCAAGATTCACCTGACAAGTGGGATAAGGCCCATTCTTCTGGATTTCCGGATCAGGCACTTCCGTCTAATCCAGTCCAAGCTAAGCCAGGGGCATTAGATGACCAAATCAAGTCACTTAAGGCCTATCATTGCGAGCGTTACATCCTGTCTAATCTAATTTTTAACGAGCCAGCTTGGAAGTTTATTGAAGGCTTAGACCAGCCTCTGCTCTTTGTCCATCCAAGCGCTCAAGCTATTTATTATCAGCTGGAACACTTCTATTATGAAAAAGGAGGCCGACTGCCTCTGACCGGTATCTTAGATGTGGAAGCCAGCCCTGATGAGCAACAATACTTGGCCAGCCTGATTTGGGACCATACCCAGACCGACTACTCGGAGCAGGCCATGCAAGATTGCGTCAAAACCATTGATGCTGCCTTTACTGAGATTCAGCTTAAGGAGCTACAAAACAAACTAAAACAAGCCCAAATACGTGGGGATAAGACCAAGATGAATGAATACTTGGTTGAAATACTGCGCTTAAGCCGGCAATTAAAGAAAAACTAGGAGGTTCTTATATGGCTGAAGAAAAAGATCTAAAGTTAACTCCAAATCAAGACGTCGCCTCACCCTATCTAGAGGCGGTCCAAGCCCTTATTCTGGCTAAAAAGTCAGAAGGACAAGTCCACTATGACGAATTAACAGAGAAAATCGCGAGTCCTTACGGACTAGATGCTGACGGGATTGATACTTTAATCCAAATCGTCGAAGATAATGGGGTTTCTGTTGTCGGTGATGATGGGGGACCAACCAAACAACAAATGGTCCGTGAAGAAGAACAATTGCAGGCTGATTTAGCTGCTGAATCTAAAACCGCGACTTCCAAGCTCAAGGTTAGTGACCCTGTCCGTATGTACCTTAAGGAGATTGGGAATGTCCCTCTCTTAAGTGCTGAGGAAGAAATCAACTTGGCCGTTCGTATCCAAGGTGGTGACGACATTGCTAAGCAAGAACTGGCTGAAGCTAACCTACGTTTAGTGGTTTCCATTGCCAAACGTTATGTGGGCCGTGGCATGCAGTTCCTAGATTTAATTCAAGAAGGGAACATGGGCTTGATGAAGGCCGTTGAAAAGTTCGACCACACCAAGGGCTTTAAGTTCTCTACTTATGCTACCTGGTGGATTCGTCAGGCCATTACTCGCGCCATCGCCGACCAAGCTCGTACTATCCGAATCCCAGTTCATATGGTAGAGACCATTAACAAGCTGGTTCGGGTCCAAAGACAGCTATTGCAAGATTTAGGTCGCGAACCAACACCTGAAGAAATCGGGGCTGAAATGGACCTGCCAACTGAAAAAGTGCGTGAAATCCTCAAGATTGCCCAAGAGCCTGTTTCCTTAGAAACACCAATCGGGGAAGAGGACGACTCTCATTTAGGCGACTTCATCGAAGATGAAGGAGCAATGAGCCCAGAAGTCTTCACTTCTTCTGCTTTATTGCGGGAGCAATTAGAAGATGTCTTGGATACCTTGACCGACCGCGAAGAGAATGTTTTACGTCTGCGCTTTGGTTTAGACGATGGTAACATTCGGACCCTAGAACAAGTAGGGAAAGTATTCGGTGTTACTCGTGAGCGTATCCGTCAGATTGAGGCCAAAGCTCTGCGCAAGCTCCGCCATCCAAGTCGTTCTAAACAATTGAAAGACTTCTTAGAATAAGCAACATATTGAGACCAGCTAGGCGTCCTGTTTTGAACAAAAAAACAGGACGCCTAGCTGGTCATTAAAAGCACGACTTTGCTTGACTTAAAGGCCGTCATGCCCTATAATAAAGGGGATTAAAAGCGCAATTAAAAGAAGATAGCCTAGCGACTCTGGGACGGTGGAAGCCAGAGCAAATCGATGGTAGTTTTTAAGTCACTCATAGGCATAAATGAAGCGCTAGTTCAATGTAACTAGAAATAGGGTGGAACCGCGAAGCTATCTTCGTCCCTATGGTGGTCAGTGGATTACCATAGGGACTTTTTATTTGTCGCCAGGGGTTTGCCGTCCCCGCTATAAAGGAGGAAGCATCATGAAGAAGAAAACCATGCAAGATATTATCATGACCTTACAGCAATTCTGGGCTAAGCAAGGCTGTCTGGTTTTACAAAGCTATGATACGGAGAAAGGGGCAGGGACCATGAGCCCTTACACCTTCTTACGTGCCATCGGCCCAGAACCTTGGAATGCCTGCTACGTCGAACCTTCCAGACGTCCAGCAGATGGTCGTTACGGGGAGAATCCTAACCGCCTCTTCCAACACCACCAACTGCAGGTGGTCATGAAGCCATCGCCCCTGAATGTGCAAGAACTCTATTTAGAGAGTTTAGAAGCCATCGGGATTGATCCTTTGGAACATGACATTCGTTTCGTTGAAGACAACTGGGAGAATCCTTCCCTGGGCTGTGCCGGTTTAGGTTGGGAAGTGTGGATTGATGGGATGGAAATTACCCAATTCACCTACTTCCAACAAGTAGGGGGGCTTAAGTGCCATCCAGTGACTAGCGAGATTACTTATGGTCTAGAGCGTTTGGCTATGTATATCCTGGACGTTGAAGATGTCTATGAACTGGAGTGGGTGGAAGGCGTCAAGTATGGCGATATCTTCCGTCAACCTGAACGTGAGCACTCCGTTTATGCTTTCGAACAAAGCAATAGCGACTTGCTCTTCACCTTGTTTACCGAGTTTGAGCAAGAAGCACTTAAATTGATTGACTTAGGTTTGGTCCATCCAGCCTATGACTACATCCTCAAGTGTAGCCATACCTTCAACTTACTCGATGCACGTGGTATGATTTCCGTCTCAGACCGTGCCGGTTACTTAGGTCGCATTCGTAAGATGGCGCGTTCTGTTGCCCAAGCCTTTGTGGCTGAACGTGAAGCCCTTGGCTTCCCACTCCTTAAAAAATCAGAAAGCGAGGCCTAGACCATGGCAGAATTTTTACTTGAAATTGGCATGGAAGAAATTCCTGCACGCTTCCTCTTAGATTTATCACAACAATTAGAAAAACGGGTGGCTGACTTCTTAGCAGAAGAGCGTTTAGCTTACGAGAGCCTTAGCGCCTATGCTACTCCACGCCGTTTGGCGGTCCTAGTCCATGGCTTGGCTGAGCGTAGTGAGGATGTATCTACCAAGGCAAAAGGCCCATCCCTTAAAATCGCCAAAGACGCGGAAGGCAATTGGACTAAAGCAGCCCTTGGCTTTATTAAAGGCCAAGGCGCCAGCCAAGAAGATGTGATTGTAGAAAGCATCAAAGGTGAAGACTATATCTTCGTTAACAAGCATTTGCCAGGTCAAGCTGCAGACCAAGTCTTGTCAGGACTTAATCGTGTCTTAGAGGCCATGACCTTCCCAGTTACTATGACTTGGCATGACTATGAGATTCCATTCATTCGTCCTGTTCACTGGATTGTGGCCCTCCTAGCCCAAGAATTGGTGCCTTTAGAGTTTGTTGGCGTTAAATCAGACCGCATCTCTCGTGGCCATCGTTTCTTAGGCCATGACGTGACCTTAGCAAAGGCCACAGACTATGTGGAGGCTTTGCGTGAGCAACATGTCCTAGTAGACTTTGAAGAACGTCGGGCTAATATCCGTCAACAATTGGCTGATTTAGCTTCTGCTCAAGGCTGGCAAGTACCAGTCGATGAAGATTTGCTAGAAGAAGTGACTGCCATTGTCGAATGGCCAACCGTCTTCTATGGTGACTTTGAAGAAAAATATTTATCAGTGCCACATTGTGTCTTGATTACGGCTATGCGTGACCACCAACGTTACTTCTATGCCTTAGATGCTAAAGGTGAGCTCTTGCCAGTTTTCATCTCAGTGCGTAACGGGAATGACCAACACTTAGCCAACGTCGTCAAAGGTAATCAAAAAGTCTTGCGGGCTCGCTTGGAAGATGCCTTATTCTTCTATCAAGAAGACCTCAAACATGACTTAAACTTCTTTGTCGATAAGCTAGCGCATGTTAATGAGCACTTCAAGTTAGGAACCTTAGCTGACAAGCAAGTCCGTGTCGGCGCCTTAATTAGTCAACTACAAGGGAACCTGAACTTAGATCAAGCGTCTTATGAGGCAGCTTTACGTGCTAGCCAAATCTACAAGTTTGACCTCATGACTCAAGTGGTTGGCGAGTTCGACGAACTCCAAGGTCAAATCGGGGAAATCTACGCTCGTCATTACGGGGAAGATGCCATGGTGGCCCAAGCTATTGGGACCCAGTACCTGCCAACGACTAGCGGTGGTGCGCTGCCTGACCAAGATGCAGGTGCACTCTTGGCCTTGTCTGATAAGCTTGACACCTTATTCCAATACTTCAAGGTTGGCTTAATCCCAACGGGTTCTAACGACCCTTACGCTCTTCGTCGTACGGCTATGGGGACTGTGGAAATCCTCTTAGATCGCGGTTGGGAATTAGATTTGTTACCAGTCTTTAAGCACTTAGTGGAAGCCCATGAGGGCGACCAAGAACTCTTGAAGCAGCTTTCAGACTTTGTCTGGGCGCGGGTTGCTGTGCATTTACGTAACCAATCTGTCGATATGGACCAAATTCAAGGGATTGGGGCAGCTAAGCACTTAGAAGTTGGCAAGGCCAACTATGTAGCCCATTTCCTCAAGACCCACAAGGATAAGAACCCAACGGCCTACAAACGCTTCCTAGAAGCCATTACCCGGGTGGTCAATCTGGGAGCTAAAGTTCAAGAAGAGGCTCAGCTTAACTTAGACCTAGCCCAAACTGATTCTGAGGCTAAGTTGCTAGAAGCCGCTGCTAAAATTGACCAATACAAGATTTCAGTTGATGCCCTCTACATGTATCTGGATAACCTAGTACCGGTGATTGAAGCTTACTTCGATGACAACAAGGTTAATGCCGACGATGAGACTATTCGAGCTAACCGTTTGGCTACCCTCAAGGTGCTGACAGAGGCAGTCTTGGAACTCTTTGATTCACGCTTATTGATTAATAAATTTTAAGACTCAACTAGATGAGTTAGAGAAAGGAGTGCTTTCAATGTCGACCTTTTTAGATCGTGCAAGGGTCACAGTCAAAGCCGGTAAAGGCGGCGACGGTATGGTGGCCTTCCGACGCGAAAAGTATGTCCCAGATGGCGGGCCGGCCGGCGGTGACGGCGGTCGAGGTGGCAGTGTCATTTTCCGAGTGGATGAAGGCCTGCGGACCTTGATGGATTTCCGTTATAATCGTCACTTCAAGGCCAAGAACGGCGAAAACGGTATGAGCAAAGGCATGTATGGTAAGGCTGCGGAAGACTTGATTGTGTCAGTTCCACCAGGTACCATCATCCGCGATGCGACGACTGATAAGTTGCTAGCCGACCTAGTAGAGCAAGGCCAGGAATGTGTCGTTGCTAAGGGCGGTCGTGGTGGACGCGGCAATATTAAATTTGCTACCCATAAGAATCCGGCTCCTTCCATTGCCGAAAATGGTGAGCCAGGTGAAGAAGCCGACCTCCAATTAGAATTGAAGGTTCTGGCCGATGTAGGCTTGGTAGGTTATCCAAGTGTAGGGAAATCGACCCTCTTGTCTGTCATTAGTAATGCCAAGCCTAAAATCGCAGACTATCAATTTACAACCTTAACCCCTAACCTGGGTGTGGTCAAACTCAATTACGATCAGGAATTTATCGTGGCCGATATGCCAGGTCTGATTGAAGGAGCCTCGCAAGGGGTAGGCTTGGGGATTCACTTCCTCCGCCACATTGAGCGGACTAAAGTCTTGTTGCATGTCATTGACATGGCAGCGACTCATGAACGGGATCCCTTCCAAGATTACCTCGATATTATGCATGAACTGGCTTCTTATCACGAGAAATTACTCTTACGTCCTATGATCATTGTGGCCAATAAGATGGATCAGAGCCAGGCCCAAGAAAATTTACCTAGCTTCAAGCAGAAGCTAGAAGACTATTGCCAAAAAGAAGGCTTAGACTTACCAGCTATTTTTGAAGTATCTGCTTGGCAAGCCAAGGGGCTCAAGCCACTCTTGGCCTTTACCTATGACTTGGTCCAAAATTCTGACTTTATTCCTTTATTTGAGGAAGAGCCAGAAGAAGTGCATTACCAATTAGAAGAGGAAGTGCCATTTACCTTGACCAAACTTGATGCGGGTTACTGGCAATTGTCAGGGGCTAAGATTGAAAAACTCTATGCCATGACCAATATGGCCCACGATGAGAGCGTGGCGCGATTTGCCCGCCAATTACGTTCCATGGGTGTGGACCAAGCTTTGCGTGAAGCAGGGGCCGAATCCGGTGATTTAGTCGATTTAGCCGGCTATCAGTTTGAATTCATGGATTAAGGGGAGGGGATGTGCATGACCGATAAAACATCTACTAAAAGTCCTCGTTTGGCCTTTTTCGACGGCTATCGTGGGGTCTTAATCCTCTTAATTCTGACCTATTATTTCTTCCAGCATATCTTGCCTGGGGGCTTTCTGGCCGTTAACGCCTTCTTGATGGTGGCAGGTTTCTTCGCCTTTCGTCATTTCTATACAGCCCCTACGCTAAGAAAATCAGTTTCTGTCCGGTCCTATCTCAAGTCTAGACTTGAACGGATTTTCTTTCCAACCTTGTTTATGGTCTTGCTGGTAGCAGCCTATATTGCCTTGTTTGCGCCGGATTATTTCTATAATTTGCGCAATATGGGGTTTTCTAGCCTGTTCTTCGTTAACAACTACTATCAGATTTTGTCCAACCAATCCTACTTTGTCCAGGCGGCCAATCCGAGTGCCTTTACCCATCTCTGGTACATTTCCATTTATGCCCAGCTGATTCTCTTGACGCCTTTTGTGGTCAAGGTAGTCTATTCTTGGCATCGCAATCCGGCTACTGCTGCTATTATGTTAATGGCTTTATCCATTGCTTCGGCAGTACTTCTGGGTTATCTCTACCAAGATGGACAGGATCCAAGTCGGATTTACTATGATTTGTTGACGCGAGCCTTTGCCTTTACCTTTGGTGGGGCATTGGGCTATCTATTCCCAGTCCATCTCAAGCCAAAAGCTATATCCAAGCGTCAGCAACAAGTCTTTAATGGGATTGGGATTGCCAGTGTCATCCTGATGACCTTTATGTTGCTCTTTATGTATGGGACTCAGCCCTTTGCTTATCGTTTTGGGATGTTGCTATTCACTTTACTGTCCATGGTTTTTGTCATTGTCAGTCTCCATCCCTCTACTTGGCTACATAAGTTTTTAAGTCTGCCGATCTTTACCTTCTTCGGTAAACGCAGCTTATCCTACTACCTATGGTTTTATCCGATTCACTTGGTTATTCCAGACCGTTTGAATGGCTTCCATAATATTTGGATCTCAGTCGGTGTTCAGTTCTTACTGATTATGTTGATGGCGGAAATCTCCTATCAACTCTTTGAACGTCGTCGCTTGATTTTGCCATTTGGTCAAGATTTCAACTGGAAACAAACCCAAGCGCGGGTGCGTTACCTGGTTCAACACCGGGCTAGCCTATGGGGCATTAAGACGCTAGCGATTAGCTATCTCTTAGTTTCAACCATTGGTTTAGTGGCTTTGGCTATTACACCAGAACAGAAGAACAAGGCAGCCGATGAGTTAGCAACAGTCATCGAATCTAATCAAAAATTGGTGGAAGAGACCAAGGAGCCTGAAAGTCAGGAAACCAAGGTTATTAATAATATTGAAGGCCTAAACCGCCAAGAACTCCTCCAAGCCAATGCCCTTGAAGTAACCTTTATTGGGGATTCCATCCTATTGGCTTCGGCTGATAAGGTCAAAGAAGTCTTTCCTAAGGCAATCGTTGATGGTCAGATTGGTCGTCAGCTTTACCAAAGTAACGAAGTGATTAATAGCCTCAAGGCCTCTGGTAAACTCAAGGGAACAGTGGTGACGGTCTTAGGTTCTAATGGGACCTTTACCGACGGTCAGCTTAATGACTATATTAATGCCATCGGGACTGACCGGGAGCAGTACTTTGTCACTTCCTCGGTTGATAAGGTCTGGGTAGAAGATGCCAATAATCGTCTCTTCGCTGCAGCTAATCGCTTCTCCAATGTCAAAGTGATTGATTGGCGAACCTTCGCTAAGGGCCACGATGATTGGTACTATGAGGATGGTATCCATCCAAACCCAACCGGTGCCTTGGAATTTGCTAAATTCGTTGCCAATCAGATTTCGCAAAATCGCTAAAGGATTGGCAAGTCTAACAGAAAGGAAATGAGCATGAAGTTATTATTTTTAGGTACTGGGGCGGGTGTCCCAAGCCGCAATCGTAATGTGAGTGCTCTAGCCCTCAAACTCCTTGATGAACTCAATGAGGTTTGGCTATTTGATTGTGGTGAAGCCACCCAGCATCAAATTTTAGAAACCTCCCTCAAACCTCGCAAAATCACCAAGATTTTCATTACCCACCTACATGGCGACCATATCTTTGGTCTGCCTGGTTTCCTTAGCTCGCGTTCCTTCCAGGGGGGCGACCAGCCCTTGACCCTATATGGGCCACCGGGTATTAAGGACTTTGTCGAATCAGCCTTGCGCTTGTCTAAATCGCGCCTCTTATATCCTTTAGAAATCGTCGAACTGTCACCTAAAGGAGGGCGTTTGGATTTAGGTAAGGGCTGGTTAGTTGATTATCAAGCACTCAACCATGGTATTCTAAGTTTTGGCTACCGAATCATGGAGCCAAGAACCAGTGGCGAGCTCTTAGTAGATCGTTTGGCTCAGTATCAGATTCCTAATGGGCCGATTTTTGGTCAGCTCAAACGCGGTGAGACTGTCACCTTGGCGGATGGCACCGTCCTTAACGGACAGGATTTTCTAGCGCCAGCTAGAGAGGGAAGAGTAGTCACTATCCTTGGAGATACCAAGACCTGTGATGCTATTCAAGAACTGGCTCAAGATGCTGATGCTTTAGTACACGAATGTACCTTTGAAGAAAGTGAAGCCCGAATGGCTGCGTCCTATCACCATTCGACCAGCCGTCAGGCCGCTCAAGTGGCCCGGGCAAGTAATGTCAAAGCCCTCTATCTAACCCATATTAGCGCCCGCTATATGGGAAGAGACGCCAAGCAATTAGAAGACCAAGCGCGCCGTATTTTTGAAGGAGCGAGACTGGTTTATGACTTTGATGAGTTTGATGTGATAGGAGGAGATAGCTCATGTCAAGAAACTTAGATAAGCAAGTCGTGATCATCACTGGTGCGACTAGTGGTATTGGACAAGCTGTGGCCCACCAATTGGCCCAAGAAGGCTGTAAGTTAGTATTGGCTGCCAGACGTCAGGACCTCTTGCAGGCCCTTGCTCAGGAACTAGAAGAGCAGTGGGGTACAGAGGTTCTAGTTCAGGTAACGGATATGTCTCAGCCTCAAGCTATTGAGACACTAGTTGAGGCGACACTTGAAGCCTTTGGTCGTATTGACATTCTCTTCAGTAATGCGGGTTACGGAGATTTCCAAGCCTTCTCGGAAAATCAACCTCAGCAAGTGGTGGATATGTTCCAAGTCAATGTCTTCGGCATGATGTACTTGAGCCAGTTGGTGGCTATCCAGCAGTTAAACCAAGGTGGCCCAGGTCAAATTCACTTAGTAGGCTCTATTGCGGGGAAAATCCCGACCGCTATGACTAGTGCTTATGCAGCTTCTAAGGCGGCTATAATTGCTTATGCTGACGCCTTGAGACTGGAACTCTATGAGACACCTATTCAAGTCTCCACCATCAATCCAGGCCCAGTTAAGACAGCTTTCTTTGATCGTTCGCCACAAATGCTAGCCTACGCCCAAGTAGTCGAGGCCTTCAGTCTTGAAGCAGATGAGCTGGCTAGTCGCATTGTAGCCAATATGAAACGCAAGCATGTCAAACGAGAATTAAATCTGCCTTGGCAGTTAGCCTTTGCTTCAAAGCTCTATGGCTTATTCCCACAGGCTGGAGATTTCTTAGCCGCCCGCTTGTTTAATTTGAAGGAGGAATAGCTATGCGTCAACAATGGAAATTAATTTTAGGTGTCTGTGCGGTTATTCTAGTGGTAATCTTCGCCCTACAGAACGTTAACAACGTGCAGGTAACCTTCCTCTTCTTCCAAGCTCAGATGCCTATGGTCTTAGTCTTATTGATTTCGATTCTCTTTGGTCTCTTAATTGGTTTCTTGTCTTCTTTATCCAGTCATATGGCCAATCGTACAGCCATTAAGAACCTAAATAAGGAGCGCGAAGCCCTTACCAAAGAACAGTCTAATTTTGAGACGACTAAGGCGGAATTAGAAGCCCAATATCAGGCTAATCTTGAAGAAAAGAATCAAGAAATTGCGAGTCTTCAAGAAGCCTTAGCCGATTTGAAGGCACAGCTTGAAGCCCAGTCTCAGAGCCAATCGCAAGAAGAGACCAGTGACTTAGAGCTTGATTTGGACCAATCAGCCCAAGAACTTGAAGACAGTGTGGATGAATTTGAAGAGAGTTTGCAAGATGATGAGGATCCTCAGGTTTCGAGGGGGTAGAGCATGAACTTGACACACTATGAGTGGCACTACCGAAGCTTGCCGGACGATTGGCAAGACAAGGTGGCTGAATGGCAGCAAGCCGGTTTAGGCTATAGTGACACTTTTCTGCGGCTATGTTTGGCGCGTGGACTTGAGACTTTGGAAGAAATCAAGAACGCGACTAATCAGATGCCCCAAACCTTCCACGATGCTTTCCTACTTTATGACATGGAACGCGCTGTGGAAAGAATCCAAACAGCCATTGAGGATCAAGAAGTCATCTTAATTTACGGTGACTATGATGCTGATGGCATTACCTCTACTCTGATTCTCTATGAGACCTTGGAGATGTTGGGTGCGCGTGTTATTTACTATGTGCCCAATCGTCTGGTAGATGGTTATGGGCCTAATTTGGCTCGCTACCAGGACTTTGTGGACCAAGGTGTTCAGTTGATTTTGACTTGCGATAATGGGGTGGCAGGTTTTGAAGCCATCGAATGGGCTATGCAGGCTGGTGTGGATGTCATTGTGACGGACCACCATGAGGTCCAAGCCACCTTGCCTTCAGCCTATGCTGTGGTTCACCCCAGACATCCACAAGGCCATTACCCCTTCCCAGATTTGAGTGGGGCAGGGGTGGCCCTGAAGTTGGCCACAGCCTTATTAGGCGAAGTACCAACTGAGTTAGTGGAATTAGCAGCCATTGGGACAGTCAGTGACGTAGTCTCCCTGCGTGACGAAAATCGGACCCTTGTTCTGAGTGGTCTCCAGCTTATGCGCGATACCATGCGCATTGGCTTGCGATTAATGCTGGAAGAAGAGCAAGTCGATATGGAAAACATGACGGCCGATACAATTGGTTTTACCATCGGGCCTCGTCTTAATGCCATTGGCCGTTTGGGCGATCCGACGCCAGCCTTGGAACTGCTCAAAACCCAGGATGAGGAAGAAGCCCAAGAGCTATTAGCCTTAATTAACGAAAAAAACCAAGAACGTAAGGACTTGGTTGCTAATATTATGGATCAGGTTAGCCAAAGACTGGGTCAGGGGCCAATTCCTCATATTATTATTGAGTCAGATCCTAGCTGGCCTGCTGGGGTTGTTGGGATTGTGGCCGGCCGCTTGAGCGAACACTACCAGCGTCCAGCCCTCATCTTCCAGTATCAGGCAGATAAAGGCCAATACAAGGGGAGTGGCCGCTCTACAGAAGCTGTCCATCTCTTTGACTGGTTGACCGATATTAAGGAGAATCTGGCCCAATTTGGTGGTCATGCCCAGGCGGCAGGTATGACAGTTAATCAAGATCAATGGCAAGACTTTGTGGCAGCCTTGCAGGCCAAGGCTCAAGCTCAAGCAGAAAGTGAGCCTAGAAAAGCGCCCTTGACCATTGATTTGTCCTTAAAGCTGTCGGAAATAGGGACTGACTTCATCCAAGAAGTCCAGTTACTGGGTCCCTTCGGTATGGATAATGATAAGCCAGTCTTTGCCATTGATGATGCTAAGATCAACCAAATGCGTTTGATTGGGACTAATGGCCAGCATGCTAAGCTAGTCCTAGGCCAGGATGGGCAAGAGCTTAATGCTATCGGTTTTGATTTTGCTGATCGCATGCGAGATCGACAAGTGGGAGATAGCCTGACAGCCGTAGGCCATTTGGATTTGAACAAATGGCAAAATCGAATCAGCCCTCAGCTACTCCTGTCTGATATTGGGGTCTCAGGTGCTGCCTGGTATGATTGGCGGGCAAGTGGCCAACAAGGTCGTCTCTGGCAGCTGGATCAAGTGGTCTATGTATGTCAGCGCGAGGCAGTTAAGGCTCAAGTTTCTTCTCGCCTTCAGCCTGGCTCTGCTCTGATGACCTATCAAGAAGTTCAAGGAGCCAATCTTACCCATTATCAAGGCCTAGTGCTCTTAGAGCCACCCAAGCAAATGTTGGATTTCGACCAGCTGGTACTTGCTCAGGACTGGCAGGCCTTCTACTTGGTGCTCTATGCCCAAGAATCCAAATATTTGGCAGGTCTGCCACAAAGGGCTGACTTCGCTAAGCTTTATCGCTGGTTAGTCAGCCAGGAGCCCTTCAATTTGCGGGCTAGGTTAGCAGAAATCAGCCAAGGACTGGCCATTAATCCAGTTCAACTCAAATTAATGTTTCATGTCTTCTATGAAGCAGGTTTTGTATCAATTGAAGAGGGGCAAGTGGCAATACAAGACGCTAGTCGCCATCAGAACACTAACTTGGAAGAAACGGTTGCCTACCGAGCTTATCAAGCCGCTATGGACAGCGAAGAAGCCTTAGTCTTTGCCACCCTCGATCAAATAAAAGAATATGTTAAAAAATTAGGAGTTAAGTCATAATGGAATTGAAGAATTATATTGCTAAAGTCATGGACTATCCAAAAGAAGGCATTGTTTTCCGTGATATTACCCCTCTCATGGCAGACGGTCCAGCTTACCACGAATCAGTCAAACAATTAGTGGACTACGCCCGTGAATTACAAGTGGATGTGATTGTAGGTCCAGAAGCGCGTGGCTTTATCGTGGGCTGCCCAGTTGCCTATGAATTAGAGATTGGTTTTGCCCCAGTCCGTAAGAAAGGCAAATTGCCTCGTCCAACAGTTGATGTGGACTATGAATTGGAGTATGGTACCGCAACTTTAACCATGCACGAAGACGCCATTAAACCAGGCCAACGTGTCCTCATCACCGATGACCTCTTGGCAACAGGTGGGACCATTAAAGCCTCTATCGACCTAGTTGAAAAATTAGGCGGCGTTGTCGTTGGTTGTGCCTTCCTAATTGAACTCGTTGACTTAAAC
This sequence comes from uncultured Abiotrophia sp., assembly GCF_963520105.1. Taxonomy (NCBI): domain Bacteria; kingdom Bacillati; phylum Bacillota; class Bacilli; order Lactobacillales; family Aerococcaceae; genus Abiotrophia; species uncultured Abiotrophia sp. Next base: position 12,152 of record NZ_CAUQPN010000003.1, on the reverse strand, counting down.
GGGAAAGAAAAATTAGCAGGCTACGACTACAAGGCTTTAATGCAATACTAAAAGCATCAAAAATATGCCCCCAGTCATAGACTGAGGGCATGGCTTTAAGAGACTTAGAAATAACGGTAAAGGGAGACAACCTTACCCAGGATGGTCACCTGAGGCAGAATGATATCGTCCATGTGGTCATTTTCTGGCCGTAAGATGACGTGATCGGACTTCTTGAAGAAGGTCTTACAGGTGGCTTCATTATCCTCGGTCATAGCAACTACGACGTCACCATTATTGGCGCTTGCTTGACGGCGGACTGTAATGTAATCTCCATCTAGAATCCCAATATTAACCATGGATTCACCCTTAATCTCTAGCATGAAGAGTTCGCTAGGTTCATAGCGCTCTAGGCCAGGTGGGATAGGGTAGTAATCTGTGGCATGTTCAATGGCCAGAATAGGCGCACCTGCGGCTACTTGACCTAGCAAGGGAATTTGTTGGGGCTGGATGCCCAAGGCTTCCTGGGCTAGGGGAGAAAGTTCGATGGCTCGAGTCTTGCTGGCGTCACGAATAATATAACCAGCCCGTTCTAAACGTGCTAGATGGCCGTGTACAGTTGAAGTAGAAGCAAGTCCTACTGCTGCACCGATTTCCCGAACAGTAGGGGGATAGCCGTTGGCTTCAATGGCCTCATGGATACATGAGAGTATGGTTAATTGCTTAGTGGATAATGTCGTCATGTCCTCACCTTCCTTATATCTTAAGCCTATTATAGCACACTTATCAATCAAAATGCAAACGAATGTTCGTGGAGGTGTCTAATGTTATCACCAGAAAAAATTGAGCGCATCAATGTCTTAGCACGTAAGAAGAAAAGTGAGGGTTTAAACCCTGAAGAAGCCCAAGAACAAGCGGCTTTACGCCAAGAATACTTGGCTAGCTTACGCCATGGCATGCGCAATCATATTGAAGGTATGAAGATTGTCGACCAAGAGGGGACCGATGTGACCCCTGACAAACTCAAACAGATTCAAAAAGAAAAGAAAATTCATAACCGTCATTTAGAAGATTAGACTAGGCTTTTGACGGAAAGTTGTGTAAAATAGAAGAGTAATATGAAAAGAAAGTGAGGAGAAGGCAGTGCAAACATGGATTTGGTTAATCATTGTCGTAGTCGCCTTAATCGGTGGATTTGTTGGTGGCTTCTTTATGGCGCGCCGTTACATGATGAAATACTTTAAGGAAAACCCACCAATTGATGAGCGCATGATTACGCAAATGATGGCTTCAATGGGTCAAAAACCATCTAAGAAGAAGGTTCAACAAATCATGGCCCAAATGAAGGTTCGTCAATAATCAAGAGAATCAAAGTCCGCCTAATGGTGGACTTTTTCTTATCTAGGTGCTTTACTTACAGATGAAAAGTCCTAGCAAACGTGGTACACTATAAGAGTATTGAAAGTCAAATTGAGGAGGAAGCTCTATGTCTATTATCAAGGAAAATTTCGACAAACTCATTGCTGAGAAAGAACTACCAGCTGAATACTTGGAGATTGAAGGAGGCCACCATCTCTATCGTTTCCGTTTTGGTGTAACCCCAGTTCGGGACTTGATTGTGGAAGTCATTGTTCAAAATTCAGATTTACCATATTGTGATGCTCAAGTCATCTACCGCCATGTTCACATGTTGAAAGACTATAAGCAACGTGCGCAAGCCTTGGAATTGATTAACGAATTAAATGAAACTCGTACCGGTTATTTTGCCCTTTATTTAGCGGGCGATGGGGAAATCTTCCAACGTAACTTGATGCGGGCTAGCGTGGACCCACAACCGCTCTATGAAACCATTGTCTATGGTTCAGCTATTGCGAAGGATATGGTAGAAGCCTTAACTGCTGGTTTAGGACCTTCTGCTGAGGTGTAAAACTTCATGCTGACGTCTTTTGTTCGCTCCAGTCAAGGACAAAGAATCCTGTCCGGTGTCGTATTATGGCTTTCAGCCCTATGTTTTGCAGTTGCCCTCAACTTATTCTATGTTCCTAATCTGATTTTTTCTAATGGCGTGCCTGGCTTGGCGCAAATTATCTTGGCCATCTTCAAGGATACTCCCTTAGCAAATCTCTTAACGGCCGGTAATCTCTATTTTATTCTCAATATTCCCTTGATGATTTTGAGTTGGCTCTATTTGGGACGTCGCTTTTCTATCTTGACCGTGACCAGTATTTTCCTGTCCACCTTGGTAAGTAACTGGGTGCCGATTCAACAAGTGACCGATAATACCTTGTTAGCTGCAATCGCTGGTGGGGTGATTTCGGGTATCGGGGTTGGCCTCTTGATCAAGTTTGGTATGTCCAGTGGAGGCTTTGATATTATTGCCCTCTTGATTGCTAAGAAAACAGGGCGCAATGTCGGCTTTATGTCCTTTTTGACCAATGGTTTGGTCATAGTTGGAGCTGGTTTTCTTAACAGTTGGGAATATGCTCTCTACAGTTGCATTGCCATCTTTATTGCGGGTATGGTCATTGATGCTATCCATACAGGTGAGCAACGTTTGACTGCTTTTGTGATTTGCCAAGACCCTAACCAAGTGGTCAAGGCCATTCAGGAGCGGGTCATCCGTGGCGTCACTCTCTTAGAAGGGCAGGGCGCCTTTTCGCATCAGCCCAAGCAAGTCCTAATGGTAGTCTTAAGTCGTTATGAACTCTATGATTTGCAGCAAGCAGTGCTTTCAGTTGATTCCCAGGCCTTCATTAATGTGGTCCAGTCCACCATGGTGACCGGTAATTTCTTAAATCGTCAGCAACAGGCCGACTTGCGAAAAGAATCAGTTGTTTAATGATCAAATCCCTTCTGATAGTTTCAGAGGGGATTTTTAGTTTAAATCGTTTCAATCAGAGGCAGAGTTTGTTATAATATAGTGGAATTTGAAGACAGGAGGGCTTGGCATGGCTGACTTAAGTAAGGTACCTGCGCACGTTGCGCTCATTATGGATGGAAATGGCCGATGGGCTAAGAAACGCTTCCTACCTCGGGTAGCAGGGCATAAAAAAGGTGTCGATACCATTAAGAAAATCACTAAACGTGCTAATCAATTGGGCGTTAAGATGCTGACGGTCTATGCCTTCTCAACTGAGAACTGGAAACGACCTGAACAAGAAGTCAGCTTCTTGATGAAGTTGCCTAAGGAGTTTTTTGCCAAGTTTGTGCCTGAGTTATTGGAACAGAATGTGCGGGTAGAGACCATTGGTGACTTGGAAGGACTGCCAGAAGCCACTCGCAAGGTCCTCAAGCAAGCTATTGCCGATACGGCTCATTGTACTGGCCTGATTTTGAACTTTGCCATCAACTATGGCTCTCAAGACGAAATTTGCCATGCGGTTCAGACTTTAGCCCGTCAGGTAGCTGAGGGCACTTTGAAGCCGGAAGACATCACCCCTGACTTAATTGGCCAAAATTTAGAAACTGCCAAGTTTGGTTCATTAGCCAATCCGGACTTGATTATCCGGACCAGTGGGGAAGAGCGTCTCAGCAACTTCCTACTCTGGCAGGCGGCTTATAGTGAGTTCTATTTCACTGAACGTTTGTGGCCTGATTTTGATGAAGGCGATTTTGACCAAGCCCTAGCGGTCTATGCCAGCCGACAACGACGATTTGGAAAGGTGTTGGATACTGAATGAAAGTAAGAGTAATCAGCGCCCTAGCGGCCTTGGCCGTCCTGATTCCGGTTGTGGTGGTAGGGGGCAAGGTTTTTACGGGCATGTTCTTAATTTTAGGGGTTATGGCCTTATTTGAACTCGCCAATATGAAGAAGATTGAATACTTCAACTTGGTCGGGGTCATTGCAACCATTGCGGTTGCCCTAATGATACTGCCCAGTAACTATCAATCTGCCTTGATTCCAGGTCTTAAATTTACCTATCTCTTCTATATTTGCTGTATGTTGCTTCTAGTCCTGACGGTCTACGAGTACAAGACCTTCAACATTGAAGAAGCAGCTCTTTTGATTTTTGGTGCCCTCTACATTGGCTATGGCTTCCGTTACTTGATTGAATTACGACAAATTAGTTTGGACTTAGTTATTTTCCAATTTGCAATTATTTTTGCAACGGATTCTGGGGCTTATATCGTTGGCCGACGTTTCGGCAAGCATAAGCTAGCGCCTCAATTGAGTCCTAATAAGACCATTGAAGGCTCGCTGGGGGGGATTGCCAGTGCGGTCGTCATCGCAGTGCTCTATAATTACTTCTTCGATCCACATTTGGGGGGATCAGAGCACTATATTTTACTGGCCATGGCCTTGTCAGTTTTAGGTCAGCTAGGAGATTTGGTAGAGTCAGCCTTTAAGCGGCATTTTGGGGTCAAGGACTCTGGCAAGTTCCTGCCGGGCCATGGCGGGGTCTTAGATCGCTTTGATTCAACCCTTTTTACCAGTTTTCTACTCATGACCTGGTTTAACTGGTTAAAATAGTGCTCATGTCAACCAAACTCTATCCTTTGAGTTTGGTTGACTATTTTTGCATTATGGGCCTAATTAGGGTATATTTAAGAGGTTAAGTTAAGTAAATTTTTGAATTGAAATAGATAAAGGATGTTGACCATGCAAGCATTGATTGTATTTTTACTTGTTTTTACCGTGATCGTAAGTATTCATGAATTCGGCCATTTTTACTTTGCCCGTAAGGCTGGTATCCTAGTGCGCGAATTTGCCATTGGGATGGGGCCTAAGCTCTTCAGCCATCAGGGCAAGGACGGCGTACTCTATACCATTCGCATGATTCCCTTGGGAGGCTATGTTCGTCTAGCAGGGCTAGGTGAGGATCAAGATGCAGTTCAAGCCGGTATGCAAGTAGGCCTTGTCTTGAATGAAGCCGGGCTAGTGACCCGCATTAATACCTCGAAAGTGGCCCTTGAAGACGAAGTACCAGTGCAAGTGGATCAGTTGGATTTAACGGATGCCATGACTATTACAGGCTTACCGCTAGGCAGTCAAGACTTGGTAACCTATCATGTAGACCACAAGGCCCGCATCATTGAAGCAGACGGGTCTAGTATCCAAGTGGCGCCGCGCCAAGTCACTTATGGCGCTGCTAAGCCATGGGCTAAGTTCATGACCAATGTAGCGGGACCGATGAATAACTTTATTCTTTCTATTTTGATCTTTGTTGTGGTGGCCTTTGTCCGCCCAGGTGGAGTACCGGTTGAGGCCAATGTCTTAGGTTATATTGAACCAGATTCTCCTGCAGCCCAAGCGGGTCTGCAGGCAGGTGACCGGATTGATGCTATTGGTCAAACTAAGGTTTCCAACTGGCGTCAAATGGTGCAAGCCATTCAATCCAAGCCAGGTCAAACGGTAGATTTCTCTGTCCATCGCGGTGACCAAGACTTGACATTACCAGTTGCTATCCGGGCTGACCAAGTGGAACAAGCAACGATTGGGCGAATTGGCGTAGCGCAACCAGTAACTCAAGATATCTGGGCAAAAATTGCTTATGGCTTCACCGCAACTTGGTCTCAAATCACGGGTGTAGCGGCAGCAATTGTGGGTATCTTCCTTCGTGGCCTCAACCTCAATCAGTTCGGTGGGCCTGTGGCAATTGCCAAGATTACCTCTGAAGCAGCTTCTCAGGGTTTCATGCCAGTGCTAGTTCTAACCGGTTTGCTGTCAGCCAATATTGGCGCCTTCAACCTGTTGCCAATTCCTGCCTTGGATGGAGGTAAGATTGTGCTTAATGCCATTGAGGGTGTGCGAGGCAAGCCCCTATCTCAAGAAAAAGAAGGGATTTTAACCATTATTGGAGCCCTAATCTTAGTGGCATTTATGCTGGCGGTCACCTGGAATGATATCAGCCGACTCTTCCAACCATAATTTTGAGTAAGAGATCTACCGAGGGTAGGTCTCTTTTTTAGCATGGCCCTCAGGTGATTTTAAAGGGGGCTTATGCTATAATAAGAGGGTATGTAAATCACCGTGGACGGAGGGAACTTATGGCCAAGAATCGCCAATTATTTGAACATCTATTGGACCAAATTGGGCTGCAGGACGCAGACATGCTGGCCCAACTGGCCCAGACTCAGATTGAATCGGTTAAGGTTCATGCTAAGTCTGGGGAATGGCATTTTACCTTAAGTCAGGTTGAACGCCTCCATCCCCACGTCTATGAAGCCCTTATGCACCATATGCGTTTAGCCTTCGAGGGCATTGCCAAGACTGAAGTCTGGTGGAATTATCAAGCACCGACTAAACTAGATGAGAGTCAAATGCTAGATTACTGGCAATCCATTTTAGGGGTAATGGGACAGGAATCGAGCTTTATTAAGCGCGCTTTGGCTAATGCTACTTATCAGGTCAAGGATGGCCAAATTCAAGTAGGTTTAGCCACTGAAGACCAGGTCCAGGTGGTTAAAACCCGCTATGACCAAGCCTTCAAACTCAAACTGGCCCAAAACCAATTGAATGACTGGGATCTAGTCTATCTGGTAGATGATCAGGCCAGCGAGCAGGCTAAGCTTCAGGCTCAACAACATCTAGCCTCTGAGGTGGAGCGCGAGCGGCAAGAACTGGCTCAATTAGAACAACGACGCCAAGAACAAAGCAAGGTGGTCGTAGAGAACACCGACATTCCTCAAATTGGTAAGGACATCCCCGATACGCCAGCCATTTCGATTCAGGAAGTCTACGACAATCCCTTTAATCAGATCATTGAAGGCTATATTTTTGACTATGAGGTCCGTGAGCTTCGCTCAGGTTCTCAGCTCATGATTATGAAGGTGACCGACTATACTTCCTCCATTACGGCTAAACTGATGGCAGGGCGTAACATTAAGAAGGAATCCTTTGGCCTCTTCAAGAAGGGGGATTGGGTCCGTCTGGAAGGTAGCCTTAAGGCTGATAACTTTACGGGAGAGATGGACTTCTCGCCGCGTAGTATTCGCAAAATCTCCAAGGCCTCCCGCCAAGACCAGGGGGTAGACGGTGCCAAACGGATTGAGCTCCATCTGCACTCTAATATGAGTCAAATGGATGCCACCAACAAGGTTGGTGACTTGATCGCCCAAGCAGCTGCCTGGGGTCATTCAGCCATTGCCATTACCGACCATGCGGGCGCTCAGGCCTTTCCTGATGCCTATGCGGCAGGTAAGAAACATGGCATTAAGGTTCTCTACGGGATTGAAGCCAATGTGGTCAATGACGGTGAACCGATTGCCTATAATCCGCAAGCCATTGACTTAGATCAGGCGACCTATGTTGTCTTTGACGTGGAGACCACGGGTCTGTCTTCTGTCTATGACCGCATCATTGAGCTAGCCGCGGTTAAAATGCGGGATGGCGAGGTCATTGATACCTTTGAAGCCTTTATCAATCCGGGTTATCATTTGTCGGCCATGATTACCGAATTGACTGGGATCACGGACGCTATGTTAGCCGATGCGCCACCAGAAGCAGAGGTCATGGCGCGCTTCGCTAAATTTTCCAAAGATACCATTCTCGTGGCTCACAATGCGAGCTTTGATATGGGCTTCCTCAATAAGACCTATGCGCGTTTGGGTATGTCAGTGTCTGATCAGCCAGTTATTGATACGCTGGAGTTATCACGTTTGGTTAACCCTGACATGCGTTCCCATCGTTTGAATATCTTGGCTAAGCATTATGGCGTGACCTTGGAACAACATCACCGGGCCGTTTACGACTCTGAGACAACTGGTTATGTCTGCTACAAGCTATTGGATCAAGCCAAAGAACAATATGGTATGGTCCGTCATGACCAGCTAAATGAACAAGTAGGGAAAGGGGACAGCTATAAACAGGCTCGACCTTTCCATGCCACCTTGATTGCTAAAAACCAAGAAGGGCTTAAAGATCTCTTTAAGTTAATTTCTGCCTCCAACGTTCAATACTTCTTCCGTGAACCCCGTATTCCACGCAGCTTGTTGACCAAGTATCGGGACAATCTCTTAGTTGGGACAGCTTGTTCCAATGGGGAAGTCTATACTGCCATGATGCAAAAGGGGTACGATGAAGCGGAGAAACTGGTGGATTTTTACGATTACATTGAGCTCCAACCTAAGTCTGTCTATGGTCCCTTGATCGAGACGGAATTAATTCGTAGCGAAGCTGACTTAGAAACCATCATGAAAGAAATGGTGCGACTGGGTCAAGACAAGAACAAGCTAGTAGTGGCGACAGGTGATGTTCACTACTTGGAACCTAAGGATGCCATTTACCGCGAAATTCTCTTGCGTTCCATGAAGATTAATGCTAATCGGACCTTGCATCTACCGCCTGTTCATTTCCGCACGACAGATGAGATGATGGCAGAATTCGAATTTATGGGACGGGACTTAGCCTATGAGCTTGTCATCACAAATCCTCAGAAGATCGCGGATATGGTGGAAGAAGTCGAAGTTATCAAGGACAAACTCTATACGCCAAATATTCCAGGCGCCAATGAAGAGATTACGGAACTCTCCTATAAACGAGCCAGAGAGCTCTATGGGGATCCTCTGCCTGAGATTGTAGAGAAGCGGATTGAAAAGGAACTCAAGTCCATTATTGGTAATGGATTTGCCGTTATTTATCTGATTTCGCAGAAGTTGGTCCACAAGTCGGTTTCTGACGGTTACCTCGTGGGTTCGCGGGGTTCGGTGGGTTCTTCCTTAGTGGCGACCTTGACGGGTATTACGGAGGTCAACCCTCTAGCTCCACATTATTATTGTCCAAACTGCCAATATTCGGAGTTTATTGCTGACGGTTCGGTTGGTTCGGGTTATGACCTGCCAGCCAAAGACTGTCCTCACTGTGGCCACGCCCTTAACAAGGATGGGCAGGATATCCCATTCGAAACCTTCCTTGGCTTCTATGGCGACAAGGTACCCGATATTGATTTGAACTTCTCTGGGGCCTATCAACCGCGCGCCCACGCCTACACCAAGGAACTCTTTGGTGAAGACTATGTCTATCGGGCAGGAACCATTTCGACGGTTGCCGAACGAACTGCCTTTGGTTATGTCAAAGGCTACCTGGAAGTAGCCCAACAATTCCTACCACAAGCTGAGAAGGAACGTCTAGCGAAAGGGATTGAAGGGGTCAAACGCACGACCGGTCAGCACCCGGGTGGGATTATCGTAATTCCAGACTATATGGATGTCTATGACTTTACGCCAATTCAATATCCTGCCGATGAAGTGACAGCCGAATGGCGGACTACCCACTTCGACTTCCATTCCATTCACGATAATGTTCTCAAGTTAGATATTCTGGGGCACGATGATCCAACCGTTATTCGTATGTTACAAGACTTATCGGGGATAGATCCTAAGACCATTCCACCAACCGACCCGGATGTCATGAAAATCTTTTCTAGTCCCGAGGTTTTAGGGGTAACACCAGAGCAAATCTTCTCTAAAACTGGGACGCTAGGGATTCCTGAGTTCGGGACTGGCTTCGTACGCGGTATGTTGGAAGAATCCAAACCAGCGACCTTTGCTGAGCTGCTGCAAATTTCTGGTCTCTCCCACGGGACCGACGTTTGGCTGGGGAATGCCCAAGAGTTAATTAAGAACAAGATTGCGCCTCTTGCTAAGGTAATCGGCTGTCGTGACGATATTATGGTCACCCTGATATACTATGGTTTAGAGGACGGCTTAGCCTTCAAGATTATGGAGTCCGTCCGTAAAGGGAAGGGGATTCCAGAGGATTGGCAGGCAGAAATGCGGGCCAAGAAGGTGCCTGAATGGTATATTGATTCCTGTTTGAAGATTAAGTATATGTTCCCTAAAGCCCATGCAGCTGCCTATGTCCTCATGGCCTTGCGGGTTGCTTACTTCAAGGTTCACATGCCTATTATGTACTATGCCGCTTACTTCTCAGTGCGGGCAGATGATTTTGACATCGTGGCCATGCACCAAGGGAAGGAAATGGTTAAGCGTCGTATCAAGGAAATCAATGATAAAGGCTTTGATGCTTCAGTTAAGGACAAGAACCTCTTAACGGTCTTAGAATTGGCTAATGAGATGTTGGAGCGTGGCCTTAGCTTCCAAATGATTAGTCTAGAGAAGTCTGATGCTGATCGCTTTATCATTGAGGGCAATAGCCTGATTCCACCATTCCGGGCAGTACCTGGTTTGGGTGCCAATGTGGCGCAACAAATTATTAAGGCCCGTCAGGAAGCCCCATTCTTGTCTAAGGAAGACTTGCAGAAACGTGGCAAGGTCTCTAAGACTATTCTTGATTACTTAAGTGAACAAGGCGTCCTTAATGGCTTGCCTGACTCAGATCAATTAAGTCTCTTTTAACGAATTAGCGCCCGCATAGTGCGGGCGCTTTTTTATAATCGATATTGTGTACACAATTACAAATCTGAAACTTGATTGTAATAAAAAGCAGGATACCATAAGTAAAGGATACGTGAATATTCAATCTATATAGCTAATCTTATATCATAATATTTTATCACTCAGACAATAGAAATGTTCAAACAATATCGAAGTTATCTTATTGAAATTGCATTTCGTTAAAGGAGGAGTTTGAAAATTTTAGCTTATCTAGTTAGATGTCTAATTATATAGGCGTAAATCTGTTATAAAAATACTTAGTCACCTCCTTTTTTGTATAAGCAAATTTATTGCAATGCATAGGTCTGTTTGTTACAGATTAAATAGGCATTTAGACTGTTTCAAGTGTCCGGAAACCTTGATTAAATGCTATTTATAGGCTTTTTTTACAGGTGTTAAGAATGTTTCAGTAAAATGAATTAAGGGCAGGAAGCATTGTGATGGCTGAAAAAACTAGATATAATATTTGCATAACTAAAATTTATTGGAGGTTTTAAAATGAAGCTAACCAATACGGTATATCGCTATGCGATCCGTAAGCTCAAAGTGGGAACTGCCTCAGTTGCGGTTGCTGCCTTGATGTTCTTGGGCTCTGGGAATGCTGTTGTTAATGCAGCTGACTTGAACCAACAATCAGCTCTAGTGGCTAAAGCAAGTTCACCAGAGATTACTCAAGTGAAGGAGGCAAGTCCAACTGAAGATAATCTTAAATCAGATTTAGAAGTTGACACCAAAGCCCTTGAGGCTGATAAGTCACCTGAAACTGATTTAGATGTCACTGAAGATTTGCCTAAAACAGAAGCGGAATCAGTTGCATCTGACTTAACTAAGCTGGGGGAATCTGAGGGGCTTGCATCACAAGATGAACCTAAGCAAGAAGTATCAGCTGAGGACTTAAGCTCAGAAGCTACTGAAGCAAAGGCAAGTGTTGAGGAAGCAAGCGCTAGCTCAGAAGAATCAGCTCCAAGCGTTAAAGAAGCGGAAGCGACAGTTGCTAATCAAGTGGCAGCCGCCAATGCAGCTAATCAGGTAGAAGAAGTAAAACCTTTGGCCAACGCAAATAGTGCGGCAGAAAATCGTATTATCTTGCCACCAGGCTTTACGCCAAGTCTATTTGAGCCAGGTGCCTATAGTGCCAGTCATATTGACGCAATTGCTAAACCTGGACGCGCGCTTAATACTTACAAATCTAACGAAGCTGATAAGAAGGAAATCGTTGATGTTACGAATTTAACGGAAGCACAACGTAAAGAACTTTCGCTCTTCGTTGCCAACCTAATTAATCCTATTCGCCAACAATTCGGGAAAGAACCCTATAAGGTTAATGCAGGCTCTGTCAATGCCGCGCAAAAAGTTGCCAATGCCTACAAAGAGGATAATTGGTATGCATGGACAAGTAGCCATGATACGAATGCCACTTCCCGCGCTTTAGCAAATGTTGCCAATGGTTGGGGCGAGAACTTAGCAACCATTAATCCAAATACAACAACAATGGATGATCTTAAAAAGCAATTCCACTACCAAACCGTTTGGATGCTTTTCGATGATAGCCATGCTAATTTTGGACATGCTAGAAACTTCTTACTTTTTGAAAATCCATTTGGTAATCACGATGTTTACTTAGGGATTTCAACAAACCGCGCGGGTGCAAGCGATGCTAGATCTTTTGGTACTCAGTATTACACCATGTTTGCACCAAAGGATGGATCTAGCGAGTTCACACCAGGTAATGATTATACGTCCGAACCGACTCCAAGCCAACCGAGTCAGCCAACGACTCCAAGCCAACCGAGTCAGCCAACGACTCCAAGTCAACCGAGTCAGCCAACGACTCCAAG